>CABUDZ010000144.1 GCA_902490445.1 uncultured Collinsella sp. | reverse complement strand
CCGGATATTTGGCGCAGGCTCTTGAGGCTTATGATCGTCTTTTGGGGCAGAATCCTGAGCCTTCGCTGGCAGCCTGCGTTCGTGCCGAGCGGTATCGCATGCTTGAGACGCCACTTCATTTTTCGGTGTCGCGTGATCGAGCTATTGCGATGATTCGCGAGGAGTGGCCTGAGTTTACCGAGGAGCAGTTTGACGATCTGATTGACCGTAAGCGTATTGACTGGCGCTTTATCGATGGCGAGCTGCTCGTTCTCGACAACTTCCTCGATTCGCTTCGCGTATATCCCAAAGAGGTCCCCGGCATGCGTCCCGATCCTACGGACGGAATTGCACTGCGCAACGAGATGCTCAAGGAGATGGAGTCGCAAAACGGATTGGCTCGCGTCATTACGCTTAAAGCGTCTGTGTCTGTCCCCGGCGCTCTAGAGGGGGAGACCGTTCGCGCTTGGCTTCCCGTTGCCGCCACCTGCCGCCAGCAGTCTCGGGTCGAGATTCTCGACATGACGCCGGAGGGTGCTGTTGCTCCCGCGAACGCTTCGGCACGTACCGCCTCGTGGTCTTCTTCGAGTGAACGCTCATTCTCGGTGACCTATCGCTATCACATCGATGCCGCCTATTGTGATATCTATGGTGGTGCGCTCCCGTCGCATACGTGCATGGACACGCCGCTGCCCGAGGACACTTCCGAGGACCGTCCGCACATTGTGTTTACGCCGTACCTGCGACAGTTGACGGAGCGTGTTATTGGCGGGCTCGATGATCCGCTCGATCGCGCTCGTGCTATCTATGATTACCTGACACAGCATGTCGACTATCGCTATCAGCCACCGTACCTGCTTTTGGGATCTATTGCCGATGACTGTGTGCACTCGCTCCGCGGCGATTGCGGCGTTATGGCGCTCACGTTTATCACCATGTGCCGCATTGCGGGCGTTCCTGCCCGTTGGCAGAGCGGCCTGTATGTTGCGCCCGATTCGGTGGGGCCGCACGATTGGGCTGAGTTCTATACTCCACAGACCGGTTGGCTTAACGCCGACGTATCGTTTGGTTCCTCGGCACGCAGGATGGGGGAGGAGTGGCGTCGTCGTCACTACTTTGGCAATCTCGACCCGTGGCGCATGGTGGCCAATAATCGATTCCAGGCTGAATTTGTGCCTGCTTTCGACGGCATGCGCGAGGACCCTTACGATAACCAGATGGGTGAGGCTTCGGTCGACGGTCGCGGATGCCGTCGGCGCGAGATGCTCCGCTCGGTCGAACTCATCGAAATGCTTGAAGTTCCATTTTCGGACTAATCAACAGAAAGCTGTGATAAACTAACTCACGCATTACGTGCCCGAGTGGCGGAATTGGCAGACGCAGTGGACTCAAAATCCACCGTTGGCAACAACGTGCGAGTTCGAGTCTCGCCTCGGGCACCATTCATGCAAGCGAGCGTTCAAGGGGGTTGCGGCCCCCTTTTTCGTGCCGAACTCGCGTGAGCGCGCGAAGCGTTAAGCAAACAGGCTTGTGGCCTGTTTGTAGCGGAGCGTGGCGAGGGCGCCACGCGCCCGAAGCCCGGGGCTTCGCGAAGCGAAGGCCCTTCGAGTCTCGCCTCGGGCACCATACATACAAGCGAGTGTTCAAGGGGGACAGGTTGATTTTCAA
>CABUDZ010000143.1 GCA_902490445.1 uncultured Collinsella sp. | reverse complement strand
CATGGTCGTGGGCATCGTCGGCGCGTTCTTCGGCGTGCTGGCGTAAGGGCCCGGCCTATTATTTGCCCCCAAGGGAAACGGCGACCCATTGCGGTCGCCGTTTTTTATTACCGAAAGCTAGTTGGAGGTGCTTCGTGATTCGATCTGACAATCCACCCGATAATGGCGTGAGCGGGGCGATGTATCTATTTGGCACGGCGCTCTTGTGGAGTTTTATCGGCATCCTCGTTCGCGCCAATTCGCAGTCAGCTCTTTTGATCGGTGCCGTCACGGCAATATTTATGGCGCTCTTTATCCTGCTCGTCGGCAGACCCGTCCTTCGCGTCAGCCGTCTTATTGTCCTTGTGGCCGTCTGCAACTTCGTGACGGGCACCACGTTTAACTTTGCCAACCAGCTCACGACGGTCGGCAACGCGATCGTTCTGCAGTACACCTCGATGATTTTCGTTATCGTGTATCAATCGCTCGCAACTCGCACGTTGCCCTCGCCTGCGAAGATTGCCTCCGTGGTGGTTGCTTTTACGGGTATGGGACTTTTCTTTTTAGGTGATTTGAGCGCCGAGGGCATGCTCGGAAATCTGCTTGCCGTCATTTCGGGCGCCACCTTTGGGCTGTGTTTCTTTTTAAACTCTCGCCCCGATGCGTCGCCCATGGTGTCCTCGCTCATCTCCTGCGGCATCTCGATACTTCCGATCGTCTATTTTGCCGGCGACCTAGGCTCCGTGAAACCCTTTGAGTGGGGGCTTATGCTGGTGCATGGCCTTTTTTGCAGCGGCCTTGCGAGTGTGCTGTATGCCAAGGGGATTGCGCGCACCAACGCGTTTGCGGCCAACTTGGTTTGCATGAGCGAGGTCGTGCTCGCTCCCTGCTGGTCGGCGCTCCTCTTTGGCGAGGTCTTTCGCTGGAACGAGTTTTTGGGTGCGTCGATTATCGTTTTGGTGATTGTGGCCAACTTGGCATCCGATGCCTTTGGCGATGGCTTTCTGGTGGCGCTTGTCCGCCATCGAAACAAGGAACATGCCTGATGGGATACGTTTGCCGTTTACGGTAAAAAACACCCCGCTGAGCGAGTGGTATTAAATAGTAAGGACCTGCATACCTATAATTGGTATCAAATCATTTGTACCTGGCATGGGTGTTAGCAGCACACCAGGTACGCTTCGAGCCGTGTAATCGAACTCCCGGAATTGATATCAACAACGCGCGCGACGGGAGTGGCGACGGTTCGAGATTCCTTATTGGGAGGAATTATGCTTGTCCAAGCAATCCTCGTCGGCTTAGTCGGAGCGTTTGGATGTCTCGACTACCAGCTCGGCACCCTCTACGCGTTCCGCCCCATCGTCCTGTGCCCGCTCGTGGGCCTGGTGCTGGGGGACCTGCAGACCGGCCTTGCCGTAGGTGCGAGCCTTGAGCTGCTGTTCATGGGCTCGATCTCCATCGGCGCCTACGTACCGCCCAACGAAACCGTCGGCGGCGTGCTCGCCTGCGCGTTTGCCATTCAGCTCGGTCAGGGTACCGAGACGGCCATCGCGCTCGCCATGCCCATCGCCGTCCTTTCGCTGACGATCGGCAACATTACCAATGCTTTGTTCCCTGTGTTTGTCGATATGGCAGACAAGTTTGCCCTCAAGGGAAACCTCAAAGGCATCTACGCCGTTCATTGGGGAATTGGAATTTGGGGTTGCGTTGAGTACTTCCTGCTGTGCGGCGGCGCCTTCTATCTGGGTTCCGACGCCATTCAGGGTCTGCTCGACTTCATCCCGCCCTTCATCATCGACGGTTGCGGCGTTGCCGCCAACATCCTGCCGGCCATGGGCTTCGCCATGCTCGGCCGCCTGG
>CABUDZ010000142.1 GCA_902490445.1 uncultured Collinsella sp. | reverse complement strand
AGGTGCGGGAACGGCCTATTTGCTCAATGTGTTCGGCTGAGATCGGAAATCAACCACGCCCTCGCGAACCTTGCGAAGACATCAGCCACCACGGAAAGCGCAGGCAAACGCAAGCTCGCCGCAAGAGGCCCCCTACAACTCAGCGAGCATGATCCAGGCAGAGCTGTCCTGCGCGAGCCTGCCATCTGCAAGCGGTGATGAGGTGAGCAGGACCCTACCCGCCGGCAGCTCCACGGGTGCTGCACCGAAGTTCGTCACACACGCCCAGCCGTTGTCGCGGCGATAGGCGATGACGCCGCCCTCAGCGCCCTCGGCACCATCCGCAAGGCCGGTGCACCCGTCAAGATCGAGCCACGCAAGATCGTTGACGCACCCGCGCAGCTTGCGCCGCAGCCAGAGGGCGTCGCGATAGAACGCAAGCATCGATGCTGGGTCCGCTTCTTCCCTATCGGCAGCGTAATCGGAAAACCATGCAGGCTGTGGCAGATGGGGCGCCGCATCGGCGTCCGCCGGTGAAAACCCAAACGATCCGCCCTGCGCGGGATCGTCCGCTGCCACCCACGGCAGGGGCACACGACAGCCGTCGCGCCCCTTCTCGCGCTTCGGTCCGTGCGTATTGGTCGCAGTGGGATCTTCGAGTGCAGCCCACGGGATGTCAGCCACCTCAAAAAGGCCGAGCTCCTCACCCTGATACACGTATGCCGAGCCCGGAAGCGCCAACTCAAGCAAAAGGGCTGCCCGCGCGCGGCGCTCGCCGAGTTCACGGTCCTCGTCATAAGACGACCCGTCGCGTAAGAGCCAGTCGAGCGCAATCTGATGGTAGCGCGTCGCCTTGATTTGCGGCAGGGCATAGCGTGTCGCCACGCGCGGCACGTCGTGGTTGGAGAGTACCCAGGTCGAGGCGGAATCGGATTCGATGGCCGCCTTCAAGCCCTTCTCGATTGCAGCGTGCATGTCATCATAGGTCCAAGTGGCCTTGGCGAACTCAAAGTTGAATGTCTGGCCAAGCTCGCTGGGGCGTGCGTAGAGATACTGGCGCTCGGGCAGAACCCACGCCTCGGCAACGGCGCTGCGCGGCGGATCATAACGGTCGAACACGCGGCGCCACTCGCGATAGATCTCATGGACCTCGTTGCGGTCCCACAGCGGATGGGTGCCGTCCTCAACCATGTCATCGCCCTCGGCGAGATGCCACCGGTCGAGGTCATCGCGGTCGAGATCCTTGGCGAGACCGTGCGCCACATCAATGCGAAAGCCATCGACGCCTCGATCGCTCCAAAACGCCAGGACGTCGCAAAAGAACGCATGAACCTCGGGGCACGACCAGTCAAAGTCCGGCTGCTCGGGCGTAAACATGTGCAGATACCACTGACCGTCCGCGACGCGCGTCCAGGCGGGACCGCCAAAGTTGGCATTCCAATTGGTGGGAGGCAGCTCGCCGTGCTCGCCGCGACCATCGCGGAAGATATAACGGGCGCGCTCGGGTGATCCGGGGCCGGCGGCAAGAGCGGCTTTGAACCAGGGGTGCTGGTTGGACGAATGGTTGGGCACGATGTCGACGATGACCTTGATGCCGTGCGCGTGAGCCGCAGTGATCATGTCATCGAAGTCGTCAAGCGACCCGAGACGTGGGTCGACATCGCAGTAGTCCGCCACATCATAGCCGCCATCAACAAGAGGCGATGGGTAAAACGGGCTCAGCCAGATGGCCTCGATACCCAGCCGCTCAAGATAGTCCATCTGCTGGGTAATGCCCGCGATATCGCCCAGACCCGAACCAGTCGAATCCTTAAACGAGCGCGGGTAGATCTGATAGATCGCGGCGTCGGACATCCATGAGCGCGAAGAAGACTTTTCTGTAGCCATGGGGCGTATCTCCCTTGCAACGAGGTTATGCGAGATGCCCACGATGATACGCCCAAAGCGGACATTCGCGGCAAACAACGCCACAGCCACGCCCCAAACGCTCGCTCCCTCTCGGGTTCGAGTCTCCTGGGACGAATCGATCGATCAGTGAAAAGAACGGAAGACCCACTCCTCCGGCCACGACAGACACTATGACCCAATCCAGGGGCACGGAAACGACAGGAGCCCCCGCTC
>CABUDZ010000141.1 GCA_902490445.1 uncultured Collinsella sp. | reverse complement strand
AAAAGTAACCCAAAGAGTACCCAAAGCAGCAATCAGCCAAACGCTCATCAAGGGGCAAACTGTCCGACCGGATACCAAAGGTCCCTGCAGCCAAACCCCCAGCGCGCTAAATCTATCAGCCAAAGGTCCCAATGGTGGTGCATAAGGGAGCGGGCCCGGCCACTAATAACCTTTTGAACGACTCTGCTTGCAGCCGGAGTGAAAAAGGTTATTAGTGGCCGGGCCCGCGACCGGTGGGACATGTACCCCCAATTAACTGTTCTTCATGACAATCGAATCCACGACATCGGCCACATTCTCGCAGCAGTCGGCGCAGTACTCCAGGAAGGCGTACACGTCACGCCAGGCGATGACCTCGAGCGGGTCCTTGCCGTTAACGTGCAGGTTACGCATGGCGTTGATATAGAGCTCGTCGGCCTCGGACTCGATGGTGTTGATCTGGATGACGAGCTCGCGCAGCGTTTTGGACTTGCGGTAGTTAGGCAGCTCGACCATCAGGTCTTTCATGGCGCGGCAGGCGTCGGTCACCTTGTGGGCGATCACGATGGCATCGGGATGGATGCTCTGGATGTTGGTGAAGTAGACGCGCTGCACGACGCCCTCGATACGGTCGAGCACGGTGTCGAGCGAGCAGCTCATCAGGTCCAGATCCTCGCGCTCAAGCGGGGTGATAAAGGCGGTGAGCAGGGCGTCCTCAAGCTCATGGTGCTTCTTGTCGGCCGCATGCTCGATCGCATGCATCTTGTCGAGCATATCGTGAATCTTTGCGGGATCGAAGTTCTCGAAAATCTTGGTAAGCAGCTCGGCGGCCTGGACGGCGAGGTCGGCGCAGGCGACGTAGTTGTCAAAGTAGAACGAATCGGGTTTCTTTGCCATGAGTGGGTCCTTTCGAGGCGAAGACGGGTGGGTGAGGTGTTACGGTCCGGATGGACGTTCGGTTTGATTAGATGAACATCATGAACAGCTTGGCCATGACAAAGCTGATGAGTCCGCAGGCGGGGAAGGTGAAGAACCAGGTGAACATCATGTCCTTGACGACGCCGAAGTTGATGGCCGAGAGGCGTTTGACGGCACCGACGCCCATGATGGCGCAGGTCTTGATGTGCGTGGAGGACACGGGGATGCCGGTAAGGGTGGCAAGCAGCAGGTTCGCGGCGCCCGCCAGGTCGGCGGAGAAGCCCTGGTACTTTTCGAGCTTGACCATGCTCTGGCCAACGGACTTGATGATGCGCTCGCCGCCCACGCTGGTGCCGATGCCCATGGTGGCCGAGCATAGCAGCATAATCCAGATGGGGATGCCGGCATCGCCGACGCTCGTCTGGCCGCTGGCAAAGGCCACGCCTAAAAAGAGCACGCCGATGAACTTCTGTCCATCCTGCGCGCCGTGCATAAAGCTCATGGCCGCAGCGCTCGCGATCTGAGCGTATTTAAAGAAGACATTGGCACGTCGCCTGTTGGCGGCGGCGAAAAGAATCGAGACGAGCTTGCACAGGACCCAGCCCATGACAAAGCCCAGACCGATGGAGAGCGCCAGGCCGTAGATGACCTTCATCCACTCGTGGACGTTGACGCTGCTCGCACCGCCGAGGGCGATGGCGGCACCGGTCAGGCCGGCGATAAGGCTGTGGCTTTGCGAGGTGGGGATGCCAAAACGCGACGCTGTGGCGCCGTAGACGACGATGGAGAACAGCGCCGCGCACAGACAGGCGAGCGCCATGGTGCTGTTTCCGCCAAAGTCGACAATATGGGAGATGGTGTTGGCGACGCTCGCGTTAAAGTGCGTCATGATGAGCACGCCCAAGAAGTTGAACGCGGCACTCATGAGAATGGCGGCGCGGGCGGGCATACAACGCGTGGTGACGCAGGTCGCGATGGCGTTGGGCGCGTCGGTCCATCCGTTGACGAAGATGGCGCCGAGTGCGAGGATCACGGTGACGGCAAGGACTGGGTTCGACACAAGTTGGCCGAGGAAGGTTGAGAACGTTACGTCCATGTATGGGCTTTCTCGAAGTTTGCAGACACGTTACAAAAACATGATAAATCGTATCACCTCCTGTGGGCTTCTTTACCGAGTTCTGATGGGAGAAGTGAATTTTTTGGCACTAACATTGAATATTAGCCCTGTTGACCG
>CABUDZ010000140.1 GCA_902490445.1 uncultured Collinsella sp. | reverse complement strand
AAAATTGCACTATGGACGAACAAATAAGACAAATAGGAGAACGTATCCGCCGATCCCAAAAAGAAAAAGAAGAAGCGCAAGAAGAAAGAGTCCCTTGAGCACAAGCGCAACCGCATCCTGGTAGCACTGGGCATTTTTGCCGTTGTTTATGCCCTCGACGAGCTCGGCGCCCTCACTATCGCATTTGGGGAGCCCGGCAACATCTACGCCAGCTTCGCGCTGTTCCTCGTGCCGTTTTTGATTGCCGGCTACGACGTACTGCAAAAGGCATTCAATAACATCCGCCGCGGCAAGGCCTTCGACGAGAGCTTCCTCATGGCCGTCGCGACCATCGGCGCGTTTGCCATGGTGCTCTTCCCCGACACCGACCCGCACATGGCCGAAGGCGCCGCTGTCATGCTGTTCTACCAGGTCGGCGAGTTGTTCCAGGCATACGCCGTGGGCAAGAGCCGCAAGTCGATTAGTGCCATGATGGACATCGCGCCCGACTATGCTAACGTCGAGCAGCCCGACGGCACGCTCGAGCAGGTCTTCCCCGATGACATCGCCGTCGGCACCGTGATCGTGGTCAAGCCCGGCGAGCGCGTGCCTATCGACGGCATCATCGTCGAGGGCGAGACGCAGCTCGACACCGCCGCACTCACGGGCGAGTCAGTCCCCCGCCCCGCCAAGTCCGGCGACGATATCATCAGCGGCTGCATCAACATGACGGGCCTCATCCACGTGCGCACCACCAAGCCCTTTGGCGAGTCAACCGTCGCGCGTGTTCTGGAGCTCGTGGAGAATGCCAGCGAAAAGAAGGCGCGCACCGAGAACTTCATCACGCGCTTTGCCCGCGTCTACACCCCCGCCGTCACTGGCGCTGCCGCGGTGCTCGCGCTTGGCGGCGGCCTGGTGACTGGCGCTTGGTCCGATTGGATCCTGCGCGGCCTGACCTTCCTGGTCGTCAGCTGCCCGTGCGCCCTCGTGATCAGCGTACCGTTGAGTTTCTTTGGCGGCATCGGCGGCGCGTCCAAGCTGGGCGTTCTCATCAAGGGTTCCAACTACCTCGAGACGCTCGCCGATGTGGACACCGTCGTCTTTGACAAGACGGGCACCCTCACCAACGGCACGTTCTCGGTCGTCGCGGTGCACCCCGAGGCAGGCTATACCGAGCAGTCGCTACTCGAGGTCGCAGCCCTCGCCGAGTCGTTCTCCGACCATCCCATCGCGCAGTCGGTGCGCACCGCCTTCCAGGGCGAGCTCGATCCCAAGCGCGTAAGCGACTCCGCCAACGACGCGGGCCATGGCGTGACGGCGACTATCGACAGCAAACATGTCGTCGTCGGCAACGCCAAGATGCTTGCTGCGGCCGGTATCGACGCTCCCAATTGCGAGGTCGTCGGTACGATCCTCCACGTGCTCGTCGACGGCACCTATGCCGGACACATCGTAATTGCCGACACCATCAAGGTCGATGCGGAGCAAACGATTCGCGACCTGCACGCCGCCGGCGTCAAGCGCACCGTCATGCTCACGGGCGACCGCGAGGAGGTTGCGGCGTCTGTGGCCAAGCAGCTCGGCCTCGACGAGTTCCACGCGCAGCTGCTGCCGGGCGACAAGGTCGAGCGTGTTGAAGCGCTGCTCGCGGCCGAAAGTGGCAAGGGCAAGCTCGCCTTTGTCGGCGACGGTATCAACGACGCGCCTGTGCTTACGCGCGCTGATGTGGGCATTGCCATGGGCGCCATGGGTTCCGACGCCGCGATCGAGGCCGCCGACGTGGTGCTGATGGACGACAAGCCGTCCGACATTTCCCGCGCTATTCGCGTGGCGCGCAAGACCATGTCGATTGTTTGGCAGAACATCATCTTTGCGCTGGGCATTAAGCTGCTCATCCTTGTGCTGGCAGCGCTGGGCATCGCCAATATGTGGCTTGCCGTCTTTGGCGACGTGGGCGTGGCGATCATCGCCATCCTGAACGCCATGCGCGCGATGGGTGTCAAGAACCTGTAGCGCCTGTGGTCCCTCCGGCCGGGGCCGGGCTTGGTTTTGAAAACGTCATCGACCAATGAAGCGCCCCCGTTCTGCTCCTTCGGAGCTACGAACGGGGGCGATTCTGGTCTGACGCTCCTATTTGGCAAGGTGTTTTTTAGAATCCATTTTGCGCTCGGCCTCGAAGGCCCGCCTGTCCCAATCGAGCGGAAGTCC
>CABUDZ010000139.1 GCA_902490445.1 uncultured Collinsella sp. | reverse complement strand
AATGAGCAGGACACCGTCTTTTACCTGCACTTTTAGTTGATGCAAACATCTGACACTACTTGAAACTAAATGACTATTCCTGATTCTAACTACCGTTTACCGACAATTATTAACCGTTTGCCGGCAAAGAAATGCACCTGCCCACTATGCAGGCAGGTGCTTTACGGCCACAAGAGCGACGACTTTAACGGCAAGATGCAGTGATCCGGAGCCCCTAGCAATCGACGACGGTCTTGCCGATCATGATGTTGAGGATCTCGACGTCGGTGTCCTTCATGCCTACACGGCCCACATAGCCCATGCTGGCAATCGTCTCCTCCACCGTATCCTGGATCAGGCCCTCGCCGGCACGGAAGCCGCGGCCCTGCATGGCCATATCGTGGCCCAGAATCGCTGCATCGACAGCAGCCGAAATCTTGGCGGCGCAACTTGCCTTGGCGCCATCGCACACGATGCCGCCCACGTTGCCGAGCGTATTGGAGACCGTCGCACCGATCTGCTCGCGCGTGCCGCCGCACAGCCAGGTAATCGCAGCGCCGGCACCACACGCAGCGCAAATAGCACCGCAAAACGCCGAGAGCGCACCAATATAGCTCTTGATGTGCACGGCAATAAGGTCGGACAGTATCACGGCGCGCACCAGACGCTCGTGGTCGCAGCGCAGGTAGTCGGCATATTCCATGACGGGCAGCGCGCAGGTAATGCCCTGGTTGCCCGAGCCGCACACAATGGCGACCGGCAGCGCGCAGCCGTTCATACGGGCATCGGAGCCGGCGGCCGCACGCGCACGCGCACGGCAGGCGACGTCATCGGCACGAGCGCCCAGCAGCGTACGGCCCACCTCGGCGCCCCAAGCGTGCGCGAGGCCCTCGGCACTGATCGCGCCGTTCAGCTCAATCTGACGCTCGACGGCCGCGCGGGCATCCTCAATGTCGCCGGCCTCGATAAAGTCGATGATGGACTCGATCGACATGGGTGTGTCGGCCTTATCCGCCGCCCGCTCGGCCACCACGCGCTCGGCGCAGGCGGCACACTCCCCCGCCGACTTGCCGCATACCGGAATACCGTCGAGCGTATGGCACGTGACATTGGTGTGGTGATCGGTAATCTCGACGACCGCGGTATGGCCACCAGCCGTGGCAATCACCTTGATGTAGAGGTTGGGCACGCCCTCGACGAGCGACACATCACAGTAGTCGGCGTCGACAAGCAGCTCAGTCACGCGAGCACGATCCGCATCGTCAACGCTCTCGAGCACCTCGAGCGCGCTCTTGGCGTCACCGCCCACCGCACCCAGCACGGCCGCGGCCTCAATACCGTGCATACCGCCCGAGTTGGGCACGGTCACGCTCTTAACGTTCTTGATGATGTTGCCCGAGCAGGCAACATCCATATGTTCGGGTTCGCAACCGAGCGTCTGGCTCGCCAGCGCCGCCGCATAGGCAACGGCAATGGGCTCGGTGCAGCCAAGCGCACAGACAAGCTCGCGGTTCAAAACATCGCAAAATGCGGCATCGCGGATAGAATCGGTAGGCATAGCCATCTCCTACATATAACGGGTTGCTCTCGCAAGTAATCAACTTCTCCATTTGATAACAAGGCGACAAAAACCGCAAGCTGGGTTCCGGCAGACGGCCGCCAGAAGCAAATTGGCGGCATTTTGCGTGATGAGCTGATGTTCGCAACCGCTGGCTCGCCACCTTTTTAGTGTGACCCTCGCCTGTGTTTGCAAAAGCAGAGGTCACGACGCCGTCCGCCAACCTGCGCGTCAATCCCCGAGCTTCCTCCGCCCCAGAATCGAATCGCGCGCGTTACGCATGAACTCCCCGTAGCTCATGCCCATCATCTTCACCACGATGAGCCGCTGCGTGCCGAACAGGGGTATGAGGAGCAGGGCCGCGGCGGCGAGCCACCAGCACCACGCGAAGGGTTCCACGGCGACGACGTGCCAGATGGTGAACGCATCGAGCGGGAGCATGAACAGGAGCGAGGTGACCATGCCGGGCGAGTATATCCTCGTCTTGGGGTTCGCCCTTCCCGCGACGATGTGCGCGAGCGGCTCAATGATTCCCAGAACGAGCGCGCCGATCACGAGCCAGTGGAACTGGGGGAAACAGAACGGGATGAGCAGCATATAGACGGTGATGCAGAAGAGGGCGAACTTGGGGATGCGCATGTCGCGCATGGGCATGTCGGTGAGCGAGATGGCAAGCTCCACGAACCCGCCGGGATATTTCAGCTCCTCCCACTCGTGGGCGGCTATCAGGATGTAGTAGAGCCCTATAATCCCCTGGGTCACGGGCATCGACTCCCAGAAAACAACCATGTAGACCGCGACGCAGGCCGCTATTACGGTCGTAACGTAGAGGCTATTGCGGACTATGAATCTGTCGGCGAAGGCCATCGACCTCTCCTCTCCCTTAGATATAATCAACATATGTTCATTGTCTTGAGCGAAGACGATAGATTCAATGG
>CABUDZ010000138.1 GCA_902490445.1 uncultured Collinsella sp. | reverse complement strand
GCGGTCTTTCATGCAGCAGGGGCTCTCAATGTTTTATGTCCTGCTCATATCGTCTCTGCCGGTAGTCATTGGGGACGTTCTTGAATGACTAGTCGTTTAAGAACGTCCCCAATGACTAGGTCAAAAGGCTCCGAGCGCGGCGTGCTCATGCCCGTCGTGGTGCGCCCGAAGGGGGGGACGGCTGCTACGAGCTCGATCATTTGCGAGGAGAAGACGAACCAGTCGTTGCAGATCCAATATGGATCTCGCCGACCTCGGCAAGCTGCTCGATGAGTGGAAGCCCTGTCGGGTCGTCTATTTCAACACCACCCAGAATGATGGTGTCATCGCGCAGGTCGATCTGCGTGTTGAACACAGCGAGGTTAAAGCCGGAGGCCACAAATCCGATAGCAGCCAGGACGAGCCCCGTGGCAACAAGCCCACCCGCTACGGCAAGGTAAATCCTTTTTACGCTGGACATGTTTGCACTCCTTCCTATGCCGTGAGCGGCGCCGCTTCAGCGCCCATGCGGCTCTTATTGCCTCGATCTTTCCAGAAGGGCGAAACGGCTTTCTTCGCCCAAAGGGCAGAGAGGCGCGCGATCTGCTTGGACGCCGTCCAGGCGCCGGCTCCCGTGAGGAGCGCCACACCGATGGAAGCGAATCCCATTCCCATCGAGGCCAAAACGTACGGAACATGCCCGATAATGATGCCGTCCACGGCGAACAGGAGCCCTACCAGGCCCGCGCCCCCGAATGCCGCGGCCACGATCCACACGCAGAGCGCAAGAACCCAAATACAGATGTAGACTGCAGCGGCAACGGCGACGAACGCGAGCAGCAGCGGAATCCATACCGGAGAGCCCACGATGGCGAGCGCCCATAGAAGTGCCGTGCTCTTGCGCTTGGTCCTCGCGATCGCGCGCGGCACGGCGGGCAGTTCGTCGAGCGTTGCCTCGGCGACCTCACCGGGCGTGCCCATGGCGGCCACAGCCTCGGCCTCCGTCATGCCGTCCTCCATACGGTCGGCGATGGCCTCCGCGTAGAACTCCTGCGTTTCCTTTACCTGATCTGCCGGCAGGCAGGCCAGAAGCTCGCCCAGCCGGTTCAAGAACTCATCGCGCGTCATGGTGCGCCCCCTCCACGTAACGGTAGATCTCCTGCACGGATGGCCATTCGTCGAGGAACTCGGCGATACGCTCGCGCCCGGCGTCCGTGATGCGGTAGTACCTCCGCAGCCGCCCGTTGTGCTCGGCGGAGCGCGCGGTGATGCAGCCCGCCTTCTCCAGGCGCTTGAGCAACGGATAGAGCGTGGATTCCGTGAGCCCCATACTCGCGGGCACGTCCTTCACGATCTGATAGCCGTAGGATTCCTCGCCCGAGACGGCCGCGAGCACGCAGGCCTCGAGGAAGCCGCGCTTCATCTGTGCCTCCATCCGCACACCTTCTTTCGTAGTATACTGTGTAACACCTACTATATGACACATAGTATATGATGTCAACAGTTGTCGTATAGGGAGTCCGGTCTGTCTGTCCCCTGCGGGTACTCATTGGGGACGTACTTAAATGAGTACCCATCGCTCAAGGTGGCACCTGGGGACGTTCCTTATGTGCCGGCACTTTGGGACACTCCTTGTCAAGGTTTTGTTCCATCGTGCGGGTTGCTATTTAACGTGCGACAATGCCGTGTGGAAATCGAAATGTCTCCCGGGGGCTATCTATGCTATATGAATTTTGCGCCGAGAACTTTGAGCGGGTACCGGTGGCCATCAAGGCCGGTGCGGGGCGCATTGAGCTGTGTGACAACCTCGCCGTCGGTGGAACCACGCCTTCTGCCGGCGTTATCAGCGCCACGGTCAACTACGCTCACGAGCACGATGCGCGCGTGATGTGCATGATTCGTCCGCGTGGCAGTGACTTTCATTACAACCAAGACGAGCTGCGCATGATGGAGATGGACCTGGGCCTTGCCGTAAGCGCCGGCGTTGACGGCTTGGTCTTTGGCTGCTGCAAGCCCTGCGCTGGCGGATGGGCGCTCGATGAGCTTACGTTGGGCGCCCTCGTGATGGCCGCGGGCTGCGCGACCGAGGAATGCAAGCGTGAGCCCATCGACATCACCTTCCACATGGCGTTTGATCAGCTCTCGCCCGAGGCTCAGCTCGACGCCGTCGGCACACTCGCCGATTGCGGCGTTACGCGCATCCTGACGCACGGCGGTGCCGCCGGCACGCCGATCGAGGACAACCTTGAGCATCTGTCGCGTCTTATCGAGTGTGCGGGAGACCGCCTGACCATCCTTCCCGGCGGCGGCATTTCCACGGCCAACCGCGATACCGTGGCGGCGGCACTGGGCGTCTCCGAGCTCCATGGCACCAGGATCGTGCCACTGGAGGTATAACCCGTGGCGCAGGTATTTGACGTTCAGCAGGCGAACGGTAAGCCCGACGACAACCGTCGTCCCGGCACCGCGTGCCCCTTTTGCGACACGGAGGGGCTTGCCAACATCATCCAGCGCGACGGTGACTGCATTTG
>CABUDZ010000137.1 GCA_902490445.1 uncultured Collinsella sp. | reverse complement strand
GCCTGCCGTACCTGTGGCGCTCGTTCCCCGAACGGGGCGGTGCTGTTGGGGACTGTCTCGATCCGTAACAGTTGGGGCTAGTTTTGGTCGATGGATGTTACAGATTGAGATTGTTGAGGATGGGTGGGGGTAGCTAATTCGGACGGGGCTATTTTAAACACTGGGAAATCGAGCGTGGAAAGCGGGGGTCTTCGGGGTATAAGACGGCTAATTGTATGCCGTTTTTTGAAAGGAACCCTTATGCCCAGCGTTGCCGTTCTTGCCGCCGATGGCTTTGAAACGATTGAATGCCTGACCATGGTCGATGTCATGCGTCGCGGCGGCGTGCGCGCCACGCTCGTCTCGATCATGCCCACGCGCGAGGTCGTAAGCTCGCTGCAGATTCCCGTAACCTGCGACGCACTCTTTGACGAGATCAACTTTGACGAGTACGACTGCGTCGTGCTGCCCGGCGGCCTGCCCGGCGCCACCAACCTGCGCGCCGACCAGCGCGTCTGCGACGTAGTCTGCGAGTTCGCCGCGACCAAGCATGTTGCCGCCATCTGCGCCGCCCCGTTTATCCTGGGCGAGCTTGACCTGCTCGAGGAACGCCACGCCACGTGCTTCCCCGGCTTTGAGAAGAGCTTCCCCGAGGGTGCCTATACCGGCGACAAGGTCACACACGACGGCAACATCATCACCGCCAGCGGCATGGCCCAGTCGCTCCCCTTTGCGCTTGAGCTGCTGCGTACGCTCGCCGGCGACAAGGCTGTCGAGAAGGTTGCCGAGGGCATTCAGCTATGATTTTGGCTTCGCAATCACCGCGCCGCATCGAGTTGATGCGCGAAGCGGGCTACGACATCCGCGTCATTCCCGCTGACATCGACGAGACTCCTTTTGATGACGAGGCCCCGCTTACGCTTGTCGAGCGCTTGGCTCGCGCTAAGGCTGCCGCCGTTGCCGCCGAGCACGCCGATCCCAGAGAGCTGACCATCGCGGCCGACACCATCGTCACCTTCGATGGCAAGATTTTGGGTAAGCCGGCAAACGAGGACGAAGCCCGTACCATGCTCCACGAGCTCTCCGGGCACACGCATCAGGTCGCAACCGGCGTCTGCATCGTTAGAGCCGGAGACGCCACAGCCCCGCACGCCGCCGAGAGCCTGTCGTTTGTCGATGTGACCGACGTGACGTTCTATGAGCTCACCGACGAGCAGATTGAGCGCTACGTCGCCTCGGGCGAGCCCATGGACAAAGCCGGCGCCTACGGCATCCAGGGCGTCGGCGGGCGCATGCTCGTGCATGATATTTCGGGCGACTTCTACAACGTGGTGGGCCTGCCCATCGCTCGCGTCGCGCGTGCGATTCAAAAACTATCGTAATTGCATCTGGCGCTGGGTATCCCCCAGCGCCTACAATTTCGGCGTACCGTACGGATCCCGACCGGGCATAAGGCCCGGCGGAAAACCGATAGGAGTAAAACATGGATACACTGCTTGAGGCCATTGACGTTTGCGATGTCGATGGCTTTTGCTTTGGCAACTACACGGACGAGGAGGCCGGCACCGGTTGCACCGTAATCGTGGCAACCGAGGGCGCCACCGGCGGTGTTGACGTTCGCGGCGGTGCCCCGGCATCGCGCGAGACCGACCTACTGCGTCCCGAGAACACTGTGGACAAGGTCCACGCCGTCTGCCTTTCGGGTGGATCGGCCTTTGGCCTGGAGGCCGCAAGCGGTGTCGCCCGCGAGCTCGAGAGCCGCGGCATCGGCCTTCCCGTCGGCCCCACGCAGGTGCCCATCGTGTGCTCCAGCTGCATCTTCGACCTCGCCTTTGGCGACCCCGCCGTACGCCCCAACATTGAGGCTGGCATCTCCGCCGTGCGCGAGGCGCTCGACAACACCCCCACCACGCTCGAGCAGGGCAATGTAGGTGCCGGCACCGGTGCCACCGTGGGCAAGCTCATGGGCCCCGCCACCTGCATGAAGGCCGGCCTGGGCGCTGCCGCCGTGGCACTCGGCCCTGTTAAGGTGGGTGCCGTGGTCTCGGTCAACGCCTGCGGCAATATCGTCGACCCCTTCACCGGTGAATGGGTCGCTGGTATGCGCGCCGCAGCAGATAGCGATCAGATCGTCGACATGGAGCTCGCGGCCTTTGCCGCCGCCAGCTCTATGCAGATGCCGCTCGACCGCACCAACACCACCATCAGCTGCATCGTCACCAATGTGGAGCTCACCAAGGCCCAGGCCACCAAGGTGTCCCAAATGGCCGCAGACGCCTATGCGCACGCCATTCGCCCCACACACACCACAAACGACGGCGACACCATCTACACCCTCGCTAGCGGCAAACTAGACGCTCAGACAAGCGCCGCCGTACCCCTAGACCTACTGGGCATGCTCGCCGTAAGGGCCCTACAGACCGCCATCGTAAACGGAGCCAAAACCGCCAAAACCTCCCACGGCATCCCCGGCGCCGCGAAGTAACTTCACTCGACCGTCGGTCGGAGGCGGGCGGGCGTTACGTTTGCTGCTCTACAGTCCTATGCAAGACGAAGGCCACATTAAGTGGCCTTCTTTGCAT
>CABUDZ010000136.1 GCA_902490445.1 uncultured Collinsella sp. | reverse complement strand
TGAGCCGCTTGATCGGCTCCAGGGAATGTCCGCATGGAGGCTTATGGTTTATCGAGAACACAGATTGCGCGACGGCGCCGCAAGACAGGGGCAAGCCCTGCCGGGCATCGTTTGGCTCTGAAGCGCAATGAGACTACGACGCGAAAGAGGCAAGAGGATGAAGATCATCAAGCGCAGCGGCACCGAGGTTGTCTTTGACATCGATAAGATCGTCAATGCGATTCGCGCCGCCAACTTGGAGGTCGAGGAGAGCTCTCGTCTAACTGACCGCCAGGTGGTTTACGCGGCACAAAACGTCGCCGAGGCATGCGAGAACGCGGGCCACACCGTTTCGGTCGAGGAGATCCAGGATTTGGTCGAGGACGAGATTATGCGTCTCGACTGCTACGAGGTCGCCCGCCACTACATCATCTATCGCTATGTTCAGAGCCTGAAGCGCCAGAAGAACACGACCGACGACAAGATTCTGTCGCTGATCGAGTGCAATAACGAAGAGGTCAAGCAGGAGAACTCCAACAAGAACCCGACCGTCAACTCCGTTCAGCGCGACTATATGGCCGGCGAGATTTCCAAGGACCTGACCCAGCGCGTGCTGCTGCCCCAGGAGATCGTGGATGCCCATAATGAGGGCTTGATCCATTTCCACGATTCGGATTACTTTGCCCAGCACATGCACAACTGCGATCTGGTGAACCTGGAGGACATGCTCCAGAACGGCACCGTTATCTCGGGCACGCTGATCGAGAAGCCGCACAGCTTCTCGACCGCCTGCAACATCGCGACGCAGATCATCGCCCAGGTTGCTTCCTCCCAGTACGGCGGCCAGTCTATTTCGCTGACCCATCTCGCCCCGTTCGTTGAGGTGAGCCGTCAAAAGATTCGCGGCGAGGTCGCTCGCGAGCTCGAGGAGCTTGGTGTCTCGGCATCTGCCGAGAAGGTGCGCGAGGTCGTTGAGGATCGCCTGCGCGATGAGATTCGTCGCGGCGTCCAGACGATTCAGTATCAGGTCGTGACCCTTATGACCACCAATGGCCAGGCGCCGTTTGTGACGGTCTTTATGTATCTCAACGAGGCTCGCTCAGCGCAGGAGAAGCACGACCTTGCCATGATCGTGGAGGAGACGCTTCGTCAGCGCTATGAGGGCGTTAAGAACGAAGCCGGTGTGTGGATTACCCCGGCATTCCCCAAGCTTATCTATGTACTCGAGGACGATAACGTTCACGAGAATTCCCCGTACTTCTACCTGACCCAGCTGGCTGCCAAGTGTACCGCCAAGCGCATGGTGCCCGACTACATCTCCGAGAAGAAGATGCGCGAGCTCAAGCTGTCTAAGGGCGAGACCGCCGGCAACGGCGATTGCTACACCTGCATGGGTTGCCGTAGTTTCCTGACGCCCGACCGTTCGGGCAACGGCTTTAACAATGTCGCCAACGCGCTGAACTATGACCCGACCAAACCTAAGTACTATGGCCGCTTTAACCAGGGTGTTGTGACCATCAACCTGCCCGATGTCGCGCTGAGCTCGCATCAGGACATGGACAAGTTCTGGAAGATCTTCGACGAGCGCCTTGAGCTGTGCCACCGTGCTCTGCTGTGCCGTCATGAGCGCCTGATGGGCACGCTTTCTGACGCTGCACCGATTTTGTGGCAGTACGGCGCCCTCGCTCGTCTGAAGAAGGGCGAGACGATCGACAAGCTGCTCGTGGGCGGATACTCTACCATCAGCCTGGGCTATGCTGGCCTGTATGAGTGCGTCAAGTACATGACGGGCCACAGCCACACCGAGAAGGAAGGCACGCCGTTTGCCATGGCCGTCATGCAGCGCATGAACGACAAGTGCGCCGAGTGGAAGGCTGCGAGCGACATCGATTTCTCGCTGTACGGTACGCCGTTGGAGTCGACGACCTACAAGTTCGCCAAGTGCCTGCAGCGTCGTTTTGGCATTATCCCGGGCGTGACGGACAAGGGCTACATTACCAACAGCTATCACGTCCACGTGTCCGAGGAGATCGATGCCTTCGATAAGCTTAAGTTTGAGGGCATGTTCCAGCAGCTTTCGCCGGGCGGTGCTATCTCTTACGTTGAGGTTCCCAACATGCAGGACAACCTCAAGGCTGTCATTCGCGTGATGCAGTACATCTACGACAACATCATGTACGCCGAGCTCAACACCAAGAGCGACTACTGCCAGGTGTGTGGCTACGATGGCGAGATCCGCATTGTCGAGGACGATGGCAAGCTGGTGTGGGAGTGCCCCAACTGCGGCAACCGCGACCAGGAGAAAATGAACGTCGCTCGTCGTACGTGCGGCTACATCGGTACCCAGTTCTGGAACCAGGGTCGAACCGAGGAGATCCGCGACCGCGTGCTGCATCTCTAATAACCATCCCAGGCTGCCCTGTAGCGAGGCCCCGGACCTTTACTCGCTATTTCGGACAGTCCTGGCTCACGACGGAGGCGCCACTGGCGCCTCCTGTTCGTGCGGAACTCATATCGAGCAAAGGTCCGGGGCCTCGCTACACGGCAGCCAAGTTGATGTAGCTGAGATGCAGCGCGCAGTCTGCTCACTCCTCGAAGTTCTTAGCGGAAATAATTCGAGTTGC
>CABUDZ010000135.1 GCA_902490445.1 uncultured Collinsella sp. | reverse complement strand
TTTTATGTGTTGTTCAAAGTGTTTTCATGTATGTAAAGTGTCTACTGTTCCAGTCTTCCTGCTGGGCGGAAAGACGGAAGGGGTTCGATGCGACCCTAGTCAGGCATACGGATAGATTGAGCCAATGGACAGCGGATGAATGGCCGCTGCCCGCTATTCGTATGCGATAAGGAGCACCCATGCCCACGCTTGTATTCCCAAAAGTCCGCTCGTCGCTGTCCGTGCAGGCCAAGCGCCTGGTGGCGATGCGCTTTCTCATCTACACCGGGTTTCAGACCAGTTATTTTATCGGCGTTATCGGAACACTCACCTATGCAGACGATGCCTCGGTCGTCGCGACATCGCTGGCCGTCCTGTTTATGAATGTATTTGTGATCCTGGGATCCTTTGCGGGCGGCGCTGCGCTCGACGCATGGGGTCCGCGCCACCATTTCTTGCTGAGCATCGTCGGCACGCTTGCAACTGGCACGGCAATCATCGCCTTTGGTAGCGCGACCGGCGTCGTCCTGCTCGGCGCGGTGTTTCTGGGCTTTACGATGGGATTCGCCCAGCCCATTGCCACGTCCTATCCGGCCTACCTCACCGACGATCCTGTCGAGCTCAAAGACATCAATTCCGCCATCGCCATGTTCTCAAACGTGAGTATTATCGTCGGACCCACGTTGGGCGGCTTTGTCGCGGCGGCTGCGTCGTCGCGCGCGGTGTTTGTGCTTATGATGCTCTTTACCGTGCTGGCGTTCGTCGTCGGTTGGGGCTTTAGGCCGCAGACCAGCCATGTCGCCGGGGATGCGGATGCCGATTCGGCAGAGGAAGGGGAGCGTGCGGGACAAAGCTCCAACCCCAGCACGTCCGCCCGCGCCACCTTCGCAGCCAGCATCAAGACAGTCTTCACCAACAGCGTCCTCGCCCTGCTGTTTTGTATCATTTTTCTTTCGAACTTTGGCTACGGGGCCTTCGATCCGCTCGAGTCGTTTTTCTATCGCGATGTCCTGCACGTCGGCGTTGAGTGGATGGGCTGGCTTTCGTCGGCCTGCGGTGTGGGCGCGGTGCTGGGCGCCGTGGTTGCGCTTCGGATGCCGCCGCACCTGGTCAACCTTAAAACACTGCTCGTGGCGCTCATGTCCGTGGGCCTGGGAAGCCTGCTCTATGTGGGGACACCGTACGTGGGCGTGGCTCTTGTCGGCCAGATTGCACTGGGCATAGCTTGGGGCATCGTCAACCCGCTCCACAACACTATCGTGCAAACGACGGCTCCGCTCGAGCAACTCGGTCGCGTGAACTCGGTCATGGGCTTTGGCAACATGTTCGCCGGCGTGGCCCCGCTGGCGATTGCCCCGTGGCTGGCGGCGACATTTGGCGTGCAGCAGACGCTCGTAGGGGCGGGCATGGTCGTGACGGCAGTTCCCGCGGCGTTGCTGCTGTTTGGACGTCGGCATCTGGATCGTGCCGCAAAGCAGTAAAAACCATCACAACATTCGATGAAAATCGCGATTTTGCCAAAAAACATCGAATGTTGTGATGGTTTGGCCCGCAAACGTCATTTCCACCACAAAGGGGCCAGGCACCTTTGTGGTGGTTTTGCTTTGAGGGGCCGCGCCCGCGCCTTGGTATACCATGCACGCCGTTCACGAATACGCCCCACACCGCCGCGCAACCCAGAAAGGCCCCCATGGACACCACCTTCAGCCACATCAAAGCCGTGTTCTGCGATTTCGACGGTACGCTGCTCACGAGCCAGCACACGGTGTCCCCGCGCACCGTGGCGGCGATCCGCGCCCTGCGCGAGCGTGGCGTGCTCTTTGGCCTGTGCACCGGGCGCGACGCCCATGCAACCGAGGCCATGTACGAGCTCTGGGGCATCGAAGGCCTGGTGGACGTGCTCGTGGGCTGCGGTGGCGCCGAGGTCATCGACCGCGCGCACGACATCAACGAGCTGAGCTATCCGCTGCCGGGCGAGACCATCGCGCGCATCTGCAAGCACATGGCGGACCTTCCGGCAACACCCGTCTGCCCCCGAGACGGCGTGTTCTACGTGCCCGAGAGCAACGCGTGCGTCGAGCACCTGTCACGCGTCGACGGCGTGCCCTACCAGGTGGTCGATTTTGCCGAGTTCTTGCGCGAGCCGCAGCCCAAGGTGATGTTTACCATGGCGCCCGAGGTAATGCCGCGGGTGATTGAGCGGGCGTCGACGTTTGCCGATAACACTGTTAAGGCGGCGGCTCTGCAAACCACGCAGCGGCTCTACGAGTTCATGGATCCGCGCGTGTCCAAGACGCGCGGCCTTGGGCGCGTGGCGGAGCTCAACGACATGGAGCTCCAGAACATCTGCGTGTTTGGCGATGCGGACAACGACACCTGCATGGTGGCTGACGCCGGCGTTGGCGTGGCCATGGCAAACGGCAGCGCCGCCACCCGCGCCGCCGCCGATTTTGTAACCGTCAGCAACGACGAAGACGGCATTGCGATCTTTGTCGAGGAACATCTGCTGTAGCGCCGGGGGAGAACCCCCGCAATGGGGACAGGCGCCTTTGTGGTGGCCTCAGGCGATTTGGGCGAATTGATGCCTAAAATCTGCGCGATAATTCAAATATAGTTGTCTGAACATCATGCCTCTAACCACCGGTGGGTTAAAGATATTCTCATCAGTTTGGTAGGATATTCCTTCCGGTTAATAATCTACCGTTCACGGTCGATTTTCGACCGTTCACAGGATGTTTGCTCTTGAGCAAAAGGTTGTGCAAATAAATAAAATGCTATTAAAA
>CABUDZ010000134.1 GCA_902490445.1 uncultured Collinsella sp. | reverse complement strand
CTCGGTAACCTTCCGCATTTCTTTTTACGGGAGCTATTGTAGACAAGCCCAAAGCCAGAATAATCATTATGACCGGTGAACGGTATTTATTCTCCGATAAACGGTATCTATGCGGCACTTAGGGACGATCCTTTTCTGCCGGCACCCAGGGACACTCCTTGCTCTGACCCCTTTGCACCAAAAAGGGCCCCAAGCGTAGTTGCTCGGGGCCCTTGGTTCGCCTCGCCCTAGCGGGCGACGCGTATGCTACTTGCGCTTGCCGCCGCCGTCGCCGGGACGACGGGAGCTGCCGCCGCGCTTGCCGCCACGGCTGTTGCCATAGCTGCCACGGTTATCGCGACCGCCGGCACGACCGCCGCGGGAGCCGGCCTGGTTGCCGCCACGCCCGCCGTGATAGCCGCCACGGCGCTCCTCGCGGGTGTCGTCGTAGTTGCGCCAGTCATCGCGACGATCGCGGCTGGCACGCGGGTCGCGACGATCGCGCGACTCATTCGAACGACCGGCGCCGCTACGGCCACCTTTGCCACGAGCGCCCTCGCGACGCTCGCCACCGCGGCCGCCCTCGCGACCTCCGCGCTCGTCAAAGCGCTTGCCGCCGCGGGTACCACGCTCGTCACGCGAGCCACGGCCTTCGCCGCCACGACGCTCATCACGCCCGCCGCGCTCGCCATCGCGACCGGAACGACGACGGTCGCCCGCACCGCGTTTGCCGCCACGCGATCCACGACCCTCGTCCTCGCGCTCGACACGGCGACGACCGCCGCGGTCCTCGTCCTCACGGCGACGGCGGTGTGCCTCGCCCTGGAACTGCTTGGCACGACGCTCGGCGCGGTTGCCGCGCGGGGCCTGCTCAACGGCACCAGCACTGACGCGCTCCTCGGCAGCCACCTCGCGGGCCACGCTCTCCACAGCCTCGTCCACGCGAGCCTGAACGCCCTCGCGCACGCGGGTCTTGCCGCCACGCTTGGGACGGCTCGGACGCTCGCCGTCGCCGCGACCACGGTTGGAACGACCGGCCACATCGCCGTAATCGTCGCCGTTGCGCTTGCCGTCGCGACGCGCCTGCTCAAGCTTCTTCTTGCTCTTGGACTTGCCGCGCTTGGTCTTCTTCTTCACCTTAAAGGCCGCAGGGTCGCGCTCGGGGTCAACCGCGGGCGGATTGGGACCCACATGCAGGTCGCCGGCCTCGTAGATGTCGGCCGTCTTGTCCATGAGCTTCTCGATCTCGTAGAACTCATCGACATCCTGCTCGGTCACAAACGTAATGGCCCAGCCCAGCTCGCCGGCGCGGCCCGTACGGCCAATGCGGTGGATGTAGTCGGTCGGCTCGGCCGGCACGTCAAAGTTCACGACGTAGCGCACGTCGCTAATGTCGATGCCGCGGGCGAGAACATCGGTCGCCACCAGTACGTCGACGGTGCCGTCGCGGAAGGCCGAAAGTGCGCGCTCGCGCTGAGCCTGGCTGCGGTTGCCGTGGATCGCGGCGGCCTTGATGCCCTTACGCTCCAGACGACGGCAGCAGCTGTCGGCGCGGTGCTTGGTGCGCATAAAGACGATAGTGCGCTCCGGGCCCTCCTTCTTGAGGAACTCGGGCAGCAGGTTGTTCTTGGCCTCGATGGACACCGGGAACACAAACTGATCGACGGTGTCGGCAGTCGACGTGGCGGGCGCAATCTCCACGCGTGCCGGGTCGCTCACCAGGTCGGTGATCTCGCCCACGGCCTCCTCGTCGAGGGTCGCCGAGAACAGCAGCGTCTGACGCTCGGCCGGCGTCTCGCGCACAATGCGGCGGACGGCGGGCAAAAAGCCCATGTCGAGCATGCGGTCGGCCTCGTCGAGCACCAGCACCTTGACCTCGTCCAGGTGGCAGGCACCCTGCTCGATCAGATCGACCAGACGGCCCGGCGTGGCGACCAGGATGTCGCAGCCGTACTTGAGCGCCGCGGTCTGGGGCTTGTAGCTCACGCCGCCCACGACGGTCACGGCGACATGACCGGTGACGTCGGCGATTTTGCTCGCGACCTCGTCGATTTGCTGGGCAAGCTCACGCGTGGGGGTGATGACGAGCATCACAGGGCCACGGCCGTTGCCCTCGGGCTTTTTAGCACCGCGACGACGGTTGCGACCGCCGCGCCCACGCACGGGTTTGGGCGGAGCGATGTGCTCCAGGTTGTTCATGGTCGGCAGCAAAAAGGCGGCCGTCTTGCCGGTGCCGGTCTGAGCGGCGGCAAGCAGGTCGCGGCCCTCGAGCACCACGGGGATGGAGCCAGCCTGGACAGGCGTGGGTGCCGTGTAGCCTAGGTTCTCGATGGCACGAAGCATCTCGTCCGAAAGTCCCAGCTCGTCAAAGGCGGGCAGGTTCTCGGTCGCGGACTCGACGGTCTCGGCGGCGCTGGCCTCGTCGGCAGCATCGAAGGCAGCCTGGGTCATGGTCTCGCGGATCTCGTCCAGAATCTCGGCGTCCGTGACGTCGGATACAGAATTACGCATATGTTGTTGTTCCTTATCTGCACGCGCAATGGGCGCGGCATGAGGCCGCGCGGGCGTGCTTGGTAGTGCGCTAATACATACAAAACAGGTGCGCACAGAGAGGACGTTGCTCAGCACGCTGGCGATCGCTTTGGCAGCCTTTCACGCGCCGTCCAGACGCAGCGGCCCTAAGCGATGGAGCAGATTCGCCGCCGGTTAGTATACCCTCGGTTCGCATGACCCCACGTAAACCACAGATGACGGGGCGGATGGAGCGGGCCTGCCTTGATTCTCATTTTCATTGCAACAGCCTCAGGACTCAGCGCAACGCGTTGCGC
>CABUDZ010000133.1 GCA_902490445.1 uncultured Collinsella sp. | reverse complement strand
AGGTTAGTTGAGGGCGGCTTGGGCTAGGCGGGCTTCGGCGGCCTCCTCGGTGACGCCCAATGCCACGGCGAACTCCTCGATGGAGCGGCGCTTGGCTTCCTTGAGTACACGCATATAGTAAGAGCTGGGCTTTTTATCGGCTTCCTCGGCCTGGCGAATGCGGTGCATCATGGTCTTTGCCACGCGGACCGTCTCGGGTGCGCCCAGCTTGAGCTGCTGCTTAAAGTGCGTCTCCTCGAGCGAGCTGTTGCGCTCGGTAAAGGTGTCGCACTCGAGCTCGTCATAATGGCTCAGCAGGTGCTCGGCATCTTGCTGAGAGATGGCGGCATGCAGACGGTCGGCCTGCGCCACGGGGTACATAAGGATCGTCTGCGCATGCCCCTGCTTGGCCTCGAGCAACAACATGGGCTGCGGCGTGTCGTCCCTAAAGCCGACGACGGTGCAGACTCCCTGACCCGGATGAATGACGTGTTGACCGATTGAGAACATGCTACCTCCAACTTATACGTATTTACGTATGTTAAGAATACCACGCTGACGTGCGCAAACCATCACTTTATGCAGGAAAAGCACACAACTCCGATAGGTAAGAGTATTCGATAACAGACACAGCTCATTCACACCTTTATGCATTTTCAACGCCTGCATAATCTGCAGGCAGACCGGCATCTTTGAGTGACTCCATACAAGCTGTAGTCAATTTTGTGCATATGCAATATCGATTGGCTTTACCCTGCGACAGTGCCCGTCGCTTGTGATAGAGTGCTACAAACTCTGGCTTTTGCCCTACGAGTGACCAAGAGCTCGGGGGCTTTAACACAAGGAGGATCTATGCCCGAGAAGATTGAAGAGCTGGTACGCGCTGCGCTTGCTGCGGCCCAGGAGGCCGGCGACCTTTCCGCATTTGAACTTGACGATTGCGCTATCGAGCGACCGGCTGATACTTCTCATGGCGAGTGGACCTCTACCATGGCCCTGAAGTCCGCCAAGCTGGCCCACTGCGCCCCGCGTAAGATCGCCGAGGCCATTGTTGCCCATATGCCCGAGGACCCCGCGATCGAGAAGGTCGAGATCGCAGGCCCCGGCTTCATCAACTTCTACCTCTCCGTCGCCGTCAAGAATGCCATCTTTGGCGAGGCTCGCGAGAAGGGCATGGACTTCGCTAAGTCCAACGTTGGTGGTGGCCTGAAGACCCAGGTCGAGTTCGTTTCCGCCAACCCCGTCGGCCCCATGCACATCGGCCATGGCCGCTGGGCCGCGCTGGGCGACTCGCTCTGCCGTGTTATGGACCACGCCGGTTACGACATCCAGCGTGAGTTCTACATCAACGATCACGGCTCTCAGATGAACACCTTCGGCAACTCCATCAGCACGCGCTATATGCAGCTTGCCGACATCATCGCCAAGCAGGGCGTTGATATCGACGAGGCTCACAAGCTGCTGATCGCCGACCGCGACGCCTTTGTTGCCGACGAGAACGACGAGCACCCCGAGACCCATCCGTATCAGGACAACTTTGCCGAGACTCTGGGCAAGGACTCCTACGGCGGCGACTACATCATCGACGAGGCTGCCGAGTTCTGGCGCACCGACGGCGATAAGTGGGTCGACGCCGATCCCCAGGAGCGCATGGAGAGCTTCCGCGAGCGCGGCTACGTAAAGATGGTCGACAACATGCGCGACCTCTGCCACGCCGTCAATTGCGACTTCGATCGTTGGTACTCCGAGCGTTCGCTGTACGTGAAGGACACCGAGGGCGAGACCGCCGGTACCTCCGCCGTCGACCGCGCTTTTGAGAAGCTCGACAAGATGGGCTACCTCTACACCAAGGACGGCGCCCTGTGGTTCCGCTCCACCGACTTGGGCGATGATAAGGACCGCGTCCTGATCAAGTCCGACGGTGAGTACACCTACTTCGCCTCCGACGTTGCCTATCACTGGGATAAGTTCCAGCGCGTCGACCACGTCATCGACATCTGGGGCGCCGACCACCACGGCTACATCGAGCGCGTCCGCTGCGTCTGCGACGCTCTGGGTTACCCCGGCAAGTTTGAGGTTCTACTGGGCCAGCTCGTCAACCTGCTGCGCAACGGCAAGCCCGTCCGTATGTCCAAGCGTAAGGGCACCATGGTGACCCTGCAGGAGCTCGTCGACGAGGTCGGCTCCGACGCTGCCCGTTACACGCTTATCTCCAAGAGCTCCAACCAGATGGTCGACTTCGACATTGAGGCCGTTAAGAAGCGCGACAACTCCAACCCGGTCTATTACGTGCAGTATGCTCACGCCCGCGTATGCTCCATCCTGCGCCGTGCCGCCGACGTTACGCCCGAGCAGGCTGACGAGATGGGTATGAAGGCCGTCGCCGCCAAGGCCATCGGCGAGAAAGTTGATTACTCGCTGCTGACCGACCCGACCGAGCTCGCCCTTTCGCGCAAGCTCAACGAGCTTACCGACCTGATTGCCAGCTGCGCTCGCGACCGCGCCCCGTTCCGTCTGACGCACTTTGCCGAGGAACTCGCTGGTGACTTCCACAGCTTCTATGCTGCCTGCCAGGTGCTGCCGAGCGAGGGCCGTCCCGTCGACCCCGAGCTTTCGCGTGCCCGTCTGGCCGCTTGCGATGCCGTCCGCGTGACGCTCGCCCTGGTGCTCACCCTTGTTGGCGTTTCCGCGCCCGAGCAGATGTAACCTGCGGGTCATTTGACCGTGTAGGTTTGGTTTAACTGAGCCCTATAAGCCCGATCTCCCACGGAGGTCGGGCTTTTTTCGCAAATGCCGACGTATTGACGAATTTGGAACTGCTGGAAATACGAAACTATGC
>CABUDZ010000132.1 GCA_902490445.1 uncultured Collinsella sp. | reverse complement strand
CGATGACAGACGAGAGAAAAATCAGGGAGATCTACGGCGTGAAGTCCGTCCACGAGGAGGCCGCCGAGCGGATCGAGGCGACGTGGCGGGAGAAGCTGCTGCGCGAGACGGGCGACCTCAGAACCGAGAACGCATTGCTCAGGGCCCAGCTCGACGAATTCAACTGCAAGCTCGCCGAGGCGACGGATCGGAATGAAAAAATTGAGGCCGACTGCAATGAGCGGATTGCCTTTATAGAGGAGAAGTTCGAACTCGATACCGCGAGTCTCGAACTCGAGAACAACGAGCTCCACGCCGCGGGCGTCAGGCACCTTTCCCGTGCTAAGGGGCTCGGCAGGCAGGTCGCCCAGCTCCACGCCGAGGCTGAGGCCATGGCCGATGAGATCGAGCGACTGCGCGGCGAGCGTGACGCTGCGTTGAAAGCCCAGGCCGAGCTGAGCGATGCGCTACTGGCCCAGCGCGACCTGATGGCCGAAGTCGCCGCCCTCAAGGACCGCCTCGCCGCCTCCGAGCGGCGGGCGACCGTGGCCGAGGCCAAGGTCGAGGTCATGACCAAGATGAGGGGCGAGTAGTCCCGCGCCCTTCCTGTCAGGTAACTGATTTCTAGAAACCTTCTAGAGCGCTTTTAGAAGGTTTCTAGAACCGGGCGCAGCATCTTCGATCGGCACGATGTCTCGGTAGATAAGGCGATGCCTGGTGTCGCACCATTTATCGCGATGGTAGTGACCGAAGAACCAGACGCGGTAGCCGAGCCGTCCGTCGAGCTCACCCAGGAAGGTTTGCAGCGGATCCCCGCGGTACTCACGTCCGCGTTCGCGACACAGCCCCTCAGCAAGGGCAGCCGGAGCCTCGTGAGTCACAACGTAGTCGACCTTCCAGCCCACGCGGTCGAGCGAGGAACGGCAGTGTTCCGTCTCTTTCTCGCTCGGCATCTCCTCAGGCCACCAGCTCCTCCCCTCCTTGCGATACTGCCTGTCGTTGCTCGCGGCGCCGCCCATGGCAAGGACTGTGAGCCCGTCGATATCGAACACCTCTCCGCGCATCAGGTGCAGCACGTGCGGTCGTGCCTCATGGACGAGCCCGCCGTTCCACTCCCGCACCGGCAGCCCGGCCAGGGCGTGGTGGTTCTCATGGTTGCCGTCTACGAAACACGTGGTCCAGGGCTTCGACTCGAACCAGTCGAGCCAATACCTCTCAGCATTCGAGCCGTCCCAGACAAAGCCGAAGTCGCCGGCCACGATCACCGCGTCATCGCGCGTCAGGGTCCGGCCCAGCGGCCAATTTTTGAATGCAAACCGGCTGGACCCGTACTCGGCCCTGCCGTGCACGTCGCCTGTCACATAGACCGTCATCAGTACGCACCCCACGGCAGGAGTTTGTCCCCGAGCCTCACGATCCGGTCATACAGCACCGTGTGCCGTTCGTCCGGATTGCCGTCTCGGTGAAAATGGCCGTAATACCAGCGCTTGTAGTCCAGGCGGTCCTCGAGCTCGTCGAGGAATCCGGTCAGCCGGTCCACATCGGGGCGTTCCCAGCCTGGGTCCGGGTAGAGCGTCGGCGAGAGCATGCGCGTGGCGCAGGTATGGGTGATGACGCAGTCGACCTTCCAGCCGACCTCGTCGAGCTTTGCCCGCGCGGCATCGAATTCGCGCTCATCCGGGAGCTCCTGAGGCCACCAGCTGGAATACGGCACGCGGTATTCCCTGTCCACGCTCGTGGCACCGCCCATGGTGAAGATTGTCGAACCGTCGAGCTCGAAGACCTCGCCGCGCGTCAGGCGCCGAATGGGCGAGGTGTCCGACAGGCGCTGCGTCAGCCCGCCATGCCACGGCTCCATGGGGCGCTCCTCCCAGTGATCGAAGCGCTCGTGGTTGCCGTCGACGAACAGTACCGTGTAGGGGCGCGATTCCAGCCAAGCGATGTCGGCGCATTCCTCGGCAGAAAAGCCCCACGGAAAGCCAAAGTCACCGGCAACGATGAGATAGTCGTCGCTGGCAAGACTGTCGCCAAGCTCCCAGTCGCGGAGCTTTTGCATGTCGAGCCCACCGTGGATGTCGCCCGTCACATAGACCGTCATCGGATCGCCTCTTCCCTCTTGTACGCCGCCAGCTCGCGCTCGACCTGCCTGTCGCCGGTCTCGTTGACCCACCAGGGCCATTTCACCCGGCCGCACGGCTCGTCGACTCCGGCGAACCATTCCCTCAGCTCATCGAGGCTCACCGGGGAGTGCCCGTTGGCATCGCAACCGACGTCGTAGCGCAGAAGGCCCTGCTTGCGGTTGAACTCGTTGTACGCGCCGCCGCTGCTGTGGATGTGCCCGTGGAGGTGCCACGATCCATGGCTCATGCCCTGCCAGTCGGCCATGGGGTAATGGCTCAGGACGATCTTCTGCCCGTCGATCTTGAGCACGCAGATCGGCGGCTCCACGGTGAAGGCGCCCGCGACCGCCGGCTGGGTCCAGTCCTTGTCGTGGTTTCCCGGGACGAGGTGGATGCGCCTGCAGGCGATCCGCTTGCGCAGCCCGTAGGCGTCCTGGGCGGTCATCTTGAATGAGAAATCCCCCAGGATGTAGAGCTCGTCGTCCACGGCAACCTTGCCGTTGATGTTGTCGACGATGGTGTCGTTCATCTGCCAAATCGTCTCCCACGGGCGGTCGGTGAACTTCAGCACGTTCTCATGCCCGAAGTGGGTGTCGCTGGTAAACCAGATCATATTTATGTCTCCTTTTATCGCTAAAAAACGTTCTCCTTCGAGGTCAGGAGACGTTTTATGAGCGACATGAGGTGCATATCCCTCATGTTTCAAGCTCCAATCTGCCGGATTTGCCCAACTATATAAGTTTACGCCCACGCGCGAAGGTTGATTTCCGATCTCAGCCGAACACATTGAGCAAATAGGCCGTTCCCGCACCT
>CABUDZ010000131.1 GCA_902490445.1 uncultured Collinsella sp. | reverse complement strand
TGAAGTTATTGTGTGAGACATTTCATATCGAAATTCCAAATGAGTATAGATAACTGCAAATAACAGTTTGTAGGGGAGTTCTGATACTCCCCTATAAAAATGGCTATTTATCAACTGTTTGTTGTGACATAGCCTTCGCAAAAAAGCGCAAGGCATCTACCTGCGGTTTTAGTTCAACAAGTTTCGGAGTGGTCGCGGTTGAGCGATTCGTCGTAGTAAACCGCCATAGTTTTGGCGGAGGCAGTCTGATTTGTGGGTGGTAGACCAAAGAGTGTCCCTTTTGACTAGTCGTTTAAGAACGCCCCCAATGACTAAGTTGCAGGTGGCGGCGGTTGTGTTACACTAACGCTGCGTAGTTGACGCAATCATCTCGATACAGATCAATGATGTCCGTCGTTTTGAACGGAACTAGACTGTTTAGCCGCCCTGAAGGTTTATGCAGGGAGCATGTGATCACAGGGCTTGAAAAGAAAGTTGAGCAAACACTGTGTCTGATCAACAGCAAGAAAACGAAATAACGACGACGCAGGCCGCTCCCGCTGCACCGGTTGCGTCGGACCAGGTCGCGGCGCCCGCGCAAGCTTCGGCTCCTGAGATGCCCAAGGCTGCTTCGACGCCTACGCCTGCAGCGGCTGAGAAGGCCGTGTCTGCAACTGGTGAGGAGGCTGCTCCGGCAAAGCCCAAGCGTACGCGCCGCACGGCCAAACCTGCCACTGACGGCGAGGAGGCCACCAAGCCCAAGCGCCGTACCACGCGCACGACGCGCGCCAAGCGCACCGTTGCAGCTGACTCTTCGGCGCCGATTTCCGATGAGGTCGCGCAGGCACGTGCGTTGGCGCAGATTAGCGAGGCTCAGGTGGTGCGCGCCCGCCGTCGTGCTGCCGAGCGCGAGGCCGCGGCTCTGACCGAGCTCGCAGCTCCGTCTGTGCCCGAGACGCCTGCCGCCGACCAGCCGACCGAGAAGCCGGCACCGCGCACACGCCGTCTCACGGCTGCTAAAGCCGAGCAGGTTGCTGAACAGGCAGCCCCCGAGCTCACTGAGGCTTCGGTCCGTTCCGCGGCAGGGGAGGGCACATCGCCTGCTGAGCCCGCTGCGCCTGTCGAGGCCAGCGAAGTTCCCGTTGTCGATCCGGCTTTGCGCCCGCACCGTCGCGGTCGCAAGCCCAAGGCCTTCGTCGAGGCAGAGAAGGCCGCAGCCGCAGCTGCAGCCGCTCGGGATGCTGCGGCGACCGCCGAGTCTGCAACCGCCGCCGACGCACCCGTCCAGGATGCTACGACTTCCGAGGCCGCTCCCGCCGATGTCGAGCCCGCCGACGTCCGTCCCGGTCGCAGCCATCGTACTGCTGCTAAGCGCACGTCCAAGGCCAAGGCTGCCAAGAAGGGTGCGTCCGAGGATTCCGCCGAGACGACCGCCGATGCATCGACTGATGCCGCCGAGTCCCAAGACGTCGAACAGTCTGCGTCCGAGAAGCCCAAGCGCGGTCGTAAGAAGTCCGCTAAGGCCAAGGCCGCCGAGCAGCAGGCTGATGTCGAAGCGCAGATTGATTCCGGCGCCGAGGCCAATGACGCCGCTGCGGCCAATGCCGACGCCGCCGCAACCGATGGCGCCGCGCCCGCTGAGGCCGATGACAACGCTCGCCCCAACCGTCGCCAGCACAAGCGCAACGAGGAGCGCAACGAGCGCAAGGACGAGCGCAACAACGACCGTCGCAACCGCCAGCGCGATCGCAAACAGCGCAACAAGGAGCGTAACGCCGCCCCCACCGAGCCCACGCTTTCGCGTGAGGAGCTCGCTGCCATGAAGGTCGCCGAACTGCGCGAGAAGGCCAAGGAGTTCGAGATCGAGACGACCGGCAAGAAGAAAGCCGAGCTCGTCGAGGAGATCTACGTCACCGCCGCGAAGGCCGAGGGCTTCCGCGACATCAAGGGCATTCTGCAGATTCGCCCGGATAGCTCCGGCATCATCCACGCCCATGGCTACATGAAGTCCAACGACGACGCCTTCGTGCCCGCCTACCTCATCCGCTCCGCGCGCCTGCGCACGGGCGACGTCATCGAGGGCTCGCTGCGTCCTTCGCGCGGCGGCGACAAGCGCGCCGGCCTCGCCAAAATCACGACCGTCAACGGTCTGGACCCCGAGCAGATTCGCAACCGCCCCAAGTTCGGCGACCTCACCCCGGTCTATCCCAACGAGCCGCTGCGCATGGAGCACGGCAAGGACTCCATTACCGGTCGCGCCATCGACATCGTGTCGCCGATCGGCAAGGGCCAGCGTGGCCTGATCGTGTCCCCGCCCAAGGCCGGCAAGACCACGATCCTCAAGAAGATCTGCCAGTCCATCTCGATTAACAACCCCGAGGTGCACCTCATCTGCCTGCTCGTCGACGAGCGCCCCGAAGAGGTCACCGATATGCAGCGTTCCATCAAGGGTGAGGTTGTGGCGTCGACCTTCGATATGCCTGCCGACAACCACACCCGCGTGGCTGAGCTCGTCATCGAGCGCGCCAAGCGCATTGTTGAGCTGGGTGGCGACGTCGTGGTGGTGCTCGACTCCATCACGCGCCTCGCCCGCGCTTACAACTTGGCGGCGCCCGCCTCGGGCCGCATCCTTTCGGGCGGCGTCGATTCGGCGGCCCTGTATCCGCCCAAGCGCTTCCTGGGCGCAGCCCGCAATATCGAGAACGGTGGCTCGCTCACCATCCTGGCCTCTGCCCTCATCGACACCGGTTCCAAGATGGACGAGGTCATCTTTGAGGAGTTCAAGGGCACCGGCAACATGGAGCTTAAGCTCGACCGCGACCTGGCCGACCGCCGCATCTTCCCGGCTATCGACCCCGTTGCCTCCGGTACGCGTAACGAGGATCTGTTGGTCGACGAGCAGATGCGTCCGTTTGTCTTTGGTCTACGTCGCATTCTTGCAGGCATGAACAACACCGAGCCTGCGGCCGCATCGTTTATCAAGGGTCTTAAAGGCACCAACACCAACCAGGAGTTCCTGGTGCGTTC
>CABUDZ010000130.1 GCA_902490445.1 uncultured Collinsella sp. | reverse complement strand
GCGCTCTTCTGGGATGAAAGATTCATACTTGACGCTCCGTGCTATTTAACGATCAGCGCGACAACGAAGCCGATCAGAGCCAGAGCCTCGCCGAAGGCGGAGCCCATAATGAAGACGGTGAACACGCGGCCCTGGACCTCAGGCTGACGGGCCATAGCACCCGTAGCACCCAGAGCAGACAGGCCGATAGCAAGACCAGCGCCGATAACACCGAGACCGTAACCGATAACTCCCACGATTCCTCCTTTGTCGTGCGTGTCTTATTTCACGCAGGATAACCTTTTTATAACTGCCGGGCTCCATGGGTACGGGCACCGGCGGTTTAACGAATTACCTTACCTTTAAGGCGCGAACGGAAGACTACTCCTCCTCCGCGACCTCCTCTGCCTCGGAGACATACACGGCGGTAAGGACCGTGAAGACGTAAGCCTGGATGGCGCCGACCACAAGCTCGATCGCATAGATCAGGATGAGGATGGCAAGCCAGGCCAGCGAAGGCAGGGCGCCAACGGCGTGGGCCGCGGAAACCTGCTGAAGCAGCGGCTGCATGAACATGCTCGCCATGATGGCGAACGAGCCCATGACCACGTGTCCTGCGAACATGTTGCAGAACAGACGGACGGCGAGCGTGATGAGGCGCAGGAAGGTCGAGAAAAGCTCGACGACCCACACGAGCACGTTCATCGGGAAGCTCACGCCCTGCGGGGCGAGGCTCTTGATGTAGCCGATCACGCCGTGAGCCTTGCATCCGTAGTAGATGAAGTACACGAAGGCGAAAATGGCGAGTGCGGCGGTGGAGCCGATTGCGCCGGTGCCGGGCTTCATTCCCGGAATCAGGCCGATCATGTTATTGATCAGGATGAACAGGAAAAGCGAGCACAGGAACGGGAAGTGCTTCTTCCAGTTCTCACCCACGACGCCCTTGCCGATATCGTTCTCGACGTACTCGATGATGTACTCGAAACCGTTGACGAAGAAGCCCTTGGGAACCAGGGTCTGCTTCTTCTTGAACACGGCCAGGACGATCAGGAGCACGATCGTGGAGACGATCAGCCAAAACGAGTACTGCGTGATGCCGCAGCTCAGATCGCCCACGACAGGGGTGGAGCTGAACTCGCTGACCAGATGATTAATCTCATCAGGCAGCTTTTCAAAAATTTCCACGACTTACCTTTCGACCTCATGAGGATCTCGCAGCGCCTTGGCGACACGAACCGCGCAGGCGGCCATAAAGGCCACGAAGCCGATCGCCTCGCCCAGGAGGAACATGCGAAATGCCTCTCCGAACAACACAAACACAACCAAGGTAAAGACGAGCAGGGCGATTGCCGAGACCGCCAGACTCACCATACCCTTGAGCATGTCCGCATTCTGTTTATCGTCAAGAACCGGCTTGAGCGTAAAGACAAAGGGAAGGAAGGCAATTGCGCCCGCGATGGCGCCTGCAACGATAGCGAGCAGATCGGCTATCTGAAACACTGGCGTCCTCACTTTCCTTTTTAACGCTTCACAGAACAGTTCCCGCCAAACATTGGTGACTATTGTACGAGCCAATCGCTAAAGTACAACCGAAAAAGCATCGGTTAATACGCACCTGTTCGTTTTCTTAAGACCTTCTTTATGCCGCAGGTACGGTAATACGTTTTTCTCGAACCCTGCAGGGCAAAACGTCCGTTAACAGGAGTGCGCGCGGTCGCCTTTTGTTCGTCCGCGCGCACCGTTTCTTCGTATTTGCAGCCGCGGCCGTTTAGCCCAGCGACTAGAGCGTGCCGTAGATGCGGTCGCCGGCGTCGCCGAGGCCGGGAACGATGTAGGCAGCCTCGTTGAGATGGTCGTCGATGGCGCAGGTATAGATATGCACATCTGGGTCCTTCTCGGTCAGCGACTTGAGGCCCTCGGGGGCCGCGACGATGCACAGCATGCGGATGTCCTTGACACCGCGCTCGCGCAGGTAGCTGATGGCCATCTCGGCCGAACCGCCCGTGGCAAGCATGGGGTCGACGACCAAGCAGATGCGCTGGTCGATATCCTTGGGCATCTTGCAGTAATACTCGTGCGGCTCGTGGGTGACCTCGTCGCGCTCCATGCCGATGTGACCCACGCGAGCGGAGGGCACCAGGTCGAGGATGCCGTCGACCATGCCAAGGCCCGCACGCAGGATGGGCACGATGGCGAGTTTCTTGCCGGCAAGCTGTTTGAACGTGGCGGTAGTGATGGGGGTCTCGACCTCGACGTCTTCCATAGGCAGGTCGCGCATGGCCTCGTAGCCGTCAAAAAGCGCGAGTTCGCGCACGAGCTGGCGGAACTGGTTGGTGCCGGTGTTTTTGTCGCGCAGGATCGACAGCTTGTGCTGGACGAGCGGGTGATCGACAAGCGTCACACGGGACGCATCGTAGGTGACGGTCATGGATTGATTGCCCCTTTCGTTGCGGCCGCAAAACGGCCTTGCTGACAAGGCGCGCAGCAATGTTGCCGCCGCACGCCATGCATTAGTTTAGCGGTTTGTTGTATCGAGCAGCCCATCGCAGCCCTACTGTGAGGTGCTGAGCGAGCGCCTGACTGCATCACGCCAGCCCGCAAGGTTTTGCTCGCGGCGCTCGGCGGACATGTGGGGAAGGAAGGTCCTAACGATCTGGGCATTTTGCTCCAGCTCTTCCAGGTCTTCCCAATAGCCGACGGCAAGACCCGCCAAGTACGCGGCACCGATTGCCGTGGTCTCCACCGTCTCGCATTGCAGCACGGGGATATCCAGCAGGTCGGCCTGGAATTGCATGATGAACTCGTTGCGCGAGGCACCGCCATCGACAGACAGGCGCTCAATCGAAAGCCCCACGTCCTGCTCCATGGCGCGCAGCACGTCGTAGCTCTGATATGCCATGGATTCGCAGGCGGCACGTACGATGGTCGCACGGCTCGAGGCGCCGGTCAGACCGCACACGATACCGCGAGCATGCGGGTCCCACCAGGGAGCACCCAAACCCGCAAAGGCCGGAACGAAGTAGCAGCCCTCGTTGTCGCTAATCGAAGCGGCGAGTTGTGCCGACTCGCTCACGCTCGAGATGATGCCCATGTTGTTGCGAAGCCAGTTCATCGTTGAGCCGGCGGCAAAAATAGAGCCCTCGAGCGCATAGCTGACTTTGCCGTCCGCAGCGATACCGATGGTGGAGACCAGGCCATTCTTGGATTCGACGATCTCGTCGCCGGTGTTCATGAGCATAAAGCAACCCGTGCCATAGGTGTTTTTGGTCTGGCCGGGACGGAAACAGCAGTGGCCGAACAGCGACGCCTGTTGGTCACCCGCCACGCCCATGATGGGCGGCATGTTGGTCATGATGTCGCTCGCGACGCGGCCGTAGTCGCCCGAGCTCCAGCGAACCTCGGG
>CABUDZ010000129.1 GCA_902490445.1 uncultured Collinsella sp. | reverse complement strand
TGCTCTACAGTCCTGCGCAAGACGGAAAGCACATTAAGTGCTTTCCTTTGCGTGCGGAACTCGCGACAAACTTAACCGCCCCGCCCGGCAGGCGAGTTGCGGAAACTCGGATGGTCCAGAGCAATATCGTGCGAAAGGAATTCTGGCTGAATTATTGTTGGCGTGGGTGATTCAGTCGATGAGGGCTATTAATGCCCTGTTGGGGACTAAGGAGTGTCCCGGGGTGCCGGCAGGAAAAGGACGTCCCTAAGTGCCGGGTGGCATGAAAAAAGGCGAGGACCCGTAGGGAGTCCTCGCCTTTGTTACAGGGGGCGATGTTATTCGCGTACTGTTGAATTAGACCAGGCGGGCGTTGATCGTCTTGGCGATCTCGGCGGCGTCGGTGGAACCCTTGACGGTGGCACGGAAGTCCTCGTCCATGAGCGCCTCGGCGACCTTGGACAGGATCTTGAGGTGCGTGGTGCCAGCCTGTGCACCAGGGATGAGCAGAGCGATGGCCACGTTGACGGGAGCGCCGTCCATGGTATCCCAACCGGTCACGCCGGACTCGTCCTTAACGACGATGACGGCAGCCTCGGTAATGGCGTCGGACTTGGCATGCGGAATGGCGAAGCCCTCCATCATGCCCGTGGTGCCCTCGGCCTCGCGGGCCAGGAAGGCGTTCATCACGGCGTCGGCGTCGCTGGCGATACCGGCCTTGACAGCCTGGTTGGAAACGAAGCTCAGAGCCTCGTCACGAGAAGCGAAGTCCTCGGCGACAAAGACATTCTCAACCTTCACGAAGTCGGCAGCCTCGGCCTTAGGGGCCTCAACGGCAGCGGCCTTGGAAGCCTCAACCGGCTTGGCTACAGGAGCGGCCTTCTGGTTCTTCTCGAAGTCATACTTCTTGAAGGCCACGAACAGGATGCCACCGACCACAGCGCCGATGAGGATCGCGAGGACCCACAGCGGACCGTTCTCGACAACGGGCAGGACCAGGAAGCCACCGTGGGGCGCCGGATCGTGGACGTTGAACATAATGGTCAGGATCGAGGCGATGGAGGAACCGAGCATCATGATGGGCATGACCGGCCAGATGTTCTTGGTCATGAACGGAATGGCGCCCTCGGTGATGTGGGTGCAACCAAGAATGAGGTTGACGATACCGGCGTCGTGATCCTCCTGGCTGAAGTACTTCTTGCCGACAACGACAGCGAAGGTGGTGATCAGCGGCGGAACGATGCAGGCGGCGGAGACGGCAGCCATGAAGTTGGTGCCGAAGTTGTAGGTGTCGGTGCCGACGCCGGCGGCCAGGGCCTCGGTGAGCATAGCGGTACCGGTGACGTAAGCAGCCTTGTTGACCGGGCCGCCCATGTCAACGGCGCACATGCAGCCGATGGCAAGGCCCAGGACAATGGCGCCAGAGGCGGACAGGCCCTTGAGGAAGTCCATCATGGCGGTGTTGATGGCAGCCATGGGGCCGGAGATGCCGAGCATGACCAGGCCGACGATGGCAGTCGAGAACAGCGGGTACAGGAAGATAGCCTTGAGGCCGTCCAGGTTCTTGGGCAGCTTGGAGAAGACCTTCTCGAGCAGCAGGATGACATAGCCAGCGAGGAAGCCGCCGACGATGCCGCCCAGGAAACCGAAGCCCACGCCGGCGCCGCCGGCGTCGATCATACCGGTCTCGGCGTTAACGGGCAGACCCTGGATGGCGATCATACCGGCAACAAAGCCGGGGACGAGTGCCGGGCGCTTGCCGATGGACTCGGCGATGTAGGCGGAAAGCACGGGAACCATGAGGTTCATGGCGATGCCGCCGATGATCTTGAGCATAGCGGCAAAGCTGTTGTAGTCAGACGCCGTCGAATCGAAGGACGTGATGCCCCACAGGAACGAAACGGCGGTCAGGACACCACCGGCGACGACGAAGACCAGCATGTGGCTGACGCCGTTCATGAGGTGCTTGTAGATGATGTGGCCGATGGACTCCTTCTCCTCGACCTCATCCTCGACATCGGCAGCAGCCGCAACCGAGTCGTCACCCTTGGCGGCGAGCGCGCGGTCGATCAGCTTACCGGCTGCCTCAACGGACAGGGCCTTGGAAACACCAACGGAAACCATGCGCTTGCCGGCGAAACGCTCCGCCTGGACATCCTTATCGGCTGCGACGACGACGGCCTTGGCACCGGCGATCTCGCTCTTGGTGAGCTCGTTCTCGACACCGACCTGGCCATGGGTCTCAACCTTAATGGTCAGACCTCGCTCGGCAGCTGCCTTCTCCAGCGCCTCCTTCGCCATGAAGGTGTGCGCGATGCCGGTCGGGCAACCGGTGGCGGCGATGATGTCAAACTTAGCCATGTGTCCCTCCTTCTTGAGTACTGCGCCCGCAGGCGCTCCCCTACACGCGCATCCTTGCGCGCTTTTCCACAACTGAAAGATACCAACCTACCGTCCGCGTGAGAAGAGACAAGGCGCAATTCTCCGGTGAAAGGTTCTTTCATAACCGTAAACGGTAAGTGAAAGTTTACCATCAACACTTGAAACGGCAAGGTGTATCTTGTGATTGAAAATGCCCGTATACTATGGCATTGCAAATCAAGTTAGATTTTCATGCCAACCAGGAGCCATCCATGACCGATAGTAGCAAGAGCGCACTTTCCCTCATTAGTACCCACCAGGGATACAGCGAGTCCGAGCAGCGCATTGTCGACTATATATTGGAGCACCAGTCCGAGGCGCCGCGCCTGACGGCCGCCCAGCTCTCACGAGCCGCCGCCACGTCCGAGGCGACGGTTTCGCGCTTTTGCCGCAAGCTGGGCTTTGGCAGCTTCCGCAGCTTTCAGTTTTCGTTGGCGAGGGATTTGGAAAGCCAGCGCAACGAGGGCCTGACTGACGAGGTCTCGCTCGACAATATGGAGCAGAGCCTCAAGAACATCCTGGCTGCCAAGGTGAGCGAGCTTAATGCGACCATCGACGGGATCGACCACGATACGCTGGCGGCTGTTGTGCATGCCCTTAAGCATGCAGGGGTTATTGAGTTTGCGGCTGTGGGCAATACCAACGCGGTCGCGCTCGATGCGACGTTTAAGTTTTCGCAGCTGGGCCTGCGCTGCATGGCGAGCACCATTAGCGAGACATCAATTGGCTTTGCGCTCACGTTACGCCCAGGTGACGTCATCGTGCTAATCTCAAACTCCGGCAAATCGCGCCGACTGAATCGCATGGCAAAAGCGGCTCGCAACTGCGGCGCAACCGTAGTCGTCATCAGCAGCGACAGCAAATCCCCGCTCGCGCGTCTGGCAGACTACACTTTTAATACCGTCAACCACGAAGCGCTACTGACGACGGGCGACTTTGCGTTCTCCAAGATCAGCGCCACGATGATCATCGAAGTCATCTACAACTTCCTGCTGCCCGAGATTGAAGACGCGCGTGAGCATATCAGCTACTACGAGGAGCTCATCCAGCCGGATAAGGTCGTTGAGTAGGTAAATTGGGGAGCCGATAGACGCCTCTCGTCACGAAACACGCCCATTTACTACGTT
>CABUDZ010000128.1 GCA_902490445.1 uncultured Collinsella sp. | reverse complement strand
CTCATTATGATTGCGGGCGAGCGTCAAGCGGGCGCGGACGCGCAGGCCATCCAACGTCTTGAGCGCTGCCCGATCGCCAACGACCGTTGCCGATACGGGGCAGAGGACGGGGCGTAGCGAAGTGAGGGGGAAGCGAAACATATCGGCGATACCGGTGGGGTTGCCGCCCGTGGCGATAATTACGGCATGTGCCTGCAGGGCCTCGTTCTTGCGAGGGACATCGGCGAGCGCCTTCCGAAGCGAGCGGAGCTCCGATTTTCGGTCGTCGTGCTTTTTTGCCTTGAGCGCCCGCGCTGGACGGTCTATTTGGAGTGCCCAGCCTTCGGAAGCTTTGCGCGCCGAGGCAACGTTGGCTCCGCAGATTAAGGTGATACCTAGGCGGTCGCAAGCGTTGAGAAGTGCGTCGCGCACCGATTCGGCGCGAAGGGAGCGCGGGTACAGCCGGCCTTCCTCGGAGGTTGTCATGATGCCCAGCGAGGAGAAGAAACCCATAAGCTCTTGTTCGGGCTGGGGGCCCATGACGGATTCGACGAATGCGGGGTGGTTATACCGCTGAGGATCAATCGATTCGTTGGAGAGGTTGCAACGGCCGTTACCGGTCGCAAGGAGCTTGAGGCCGCAGGCGACATCGCGCTCAACGATGCAGACGCTTTTGCCAGCGCGTGCGGCCGTAATGGCGGCGGCGAGGCCTGAAGCCCCGCCGCCGATTACCAAGACGTCATAGAGGGCGCTCGCGTTCACTTAGGCCTCGTCGGTCTCGTGCGGGGTAATAGCCTCGACGGCAGAGACCGCCTTGGGCAACATGCCATCGGGCAGCGCGGTCTCGACCTCGCCCTTATCGCAGGCCTCGGCGAGTGCCGGATTAATGGGAAGCTGGCCCAAGATGTCGAGGTTATAGCGCTCTGCGACCTCGGGGAGCTTGCTCTTGCCAAAGACCTCGATCTTCTTGCCGCAGTCGGGGCACTCAATATAGCTCATGTTCTCGACAATGCCCAGAATGGGGACGTTCATCTTCTCGGCCATGTTGACCGCCTTGGCGACGATCATCGAGACCAGATCCTGCGGGCTCGTGACGATGACGATGCCGTCGACCGGCAGCGACTGGAAGACGGTGAGCGCGACGTCGCCTGTTCCCGGAGGCATGTCGACCAGCAGGTAGTCGATGGGGCCCCACGAGGTCTCGCTCCAGAACTGCCTAATGGCGCCTGCGATGACCGGACCGCGCCAAAGGACGGGGTCGGTCTCGTTTTGGAGCAGCAGGTTGGAGCTCATGACCTTGACGCCGTGCTCGGAGATTTCGGGCAGCATAAGGTTGCCAAGGGCATGGACGTGGCGTCCACTCATACCGAACATCTTGGGGATAGAGGGACCGGTGATGTCGGCATCGAGGACGCCGACCTTGTGGCCGTGACGGGCAAGCTCGGTGGCGATGGCACCGGTGACAAATGACTTGCCGACACCGCCCTTGCCGGAAAGCACGGCGATGACGCACTTGACCTCGGACAGCGTGTTCTCCTCAAATTGCGACGGCGACGTTTGTCCGCCGGCGGCCTGTGCGTGTTCGCAACCCATGTATGACTCCTTTGTATATGCTGGGGCCGGGGCCCCGCGATGTGACACGAGCGTCATTGTACCCTCGTTTGCGAGCGGGAGTCATTTGCGATGCGTTTGGGCCGAGCGTGCTTGCAATACGATGGGCCCAAGCGAATGGGCGGGCTTACTGAACTTTGCTGGCGAACTCGAGGTATTGCATGCGCTGCAGCTTGTCGATCGTCGAGGCGTAGGGGCTGTCTTCCGATTCCAAGTCGTAGCGCAGCCCGTCGGCACCGAGATAGCCGGCGACATTGATGGTGGGCACATCTGACCTTGTCGCAAGCAGGGCCTTTTGGTAATTGGTGAGCGGGGCGCCGATCTTATTAAGGGTAATGGCTGCAATCTCGTTTGCCCCGACGGTGTCGTAGACGTTGAGCTCGGTATTGCCGGCGATCTCATAGTTAGCCCAGACGAGATATGTCGACTGATAGATACGGAAAGCGTGGCTTGCCGTATCTTCCTGAGGGTACAGCTCGTCGTTGAGAGTCGTTGCGGCGCTCGGCTGATGGTCGCCAAAAAAGACAAGAACAACCGGTCTGCCGATGTTGCGGAGCTCGTTGATAAAGTACTCGAGGTCCCGGTCGGATGCGTTGATGCAGGTGAGATAGGTGTTGAGCGCGCTGTTGGCGCCTTCGCTGGCTCCCTCGACCCAATAGTTTGTCAGCTCTTCGGCGGGAACGGTGCCATAGTCGTAGCCGCCGTGATTTTGCATCGTGACGTCAAAGATGAACTGCGGCGCTTCGTCGGTTCTAAGCAGGTCGAGTATCTTGTCGTAGGTGGCGTAGTCGCATACGCCGGCATGGTAATAGGGCGCACCTTCGAAATCGCCGATTGCAAGAAAGTCTCCAAAGCCCAGCTGCTGATAGATTTTATCTCGATGGTAGTTGACGGGGTTTTGCGGGTGCATAGCGGTAGTGGTATACCCAAGCTCTTTAAGGTCCTTTGCCAGGCTGTTTACGCCATTCATCTGATACAGCTGATAGGGGATCTTGCCTAATCCGACAAAGGCCGTTGTCGCTCCGGTCAAAAATTCGAATTCGGAGTTCGCCGTTCCGCCACCGGCGACCGAAGCGAGCATGGTGCCGCGAACAAGTGTGTCGGGAAGCGAGTTGTAGAATGCGGGGCCGGAGTACCCGGCCGCCTGGAGCTGCTCAAAGCACGAAAGGTCGCTAAAACTCTCGTTCATGACGGCAACAATCGTCGGCTTGATTTCATTGAACTGGGCAACGGCCGCCGCGCGCTGTTCGCTCGAGCCATATGTGCTGTCGTAGACGGCGGCGAGCTCCTGCTCGATGCTCTGCGCCTCATCGGGCGTATAGTCTTCGGGCTTCTCAATGGGCAACTCGTTGACCATTTCGGTGAACGAAGTGATAAAACCCTGAGACGCATACGTGGTGATGGGCTGCCAACGGTCAAATCCAAAATCCAGCGCCTGCTCCAAGTCGATGTTGGAAAAGCCTGAGAGCCCCACAACGGTCACTAGCAGAAAAGCACAGAGGTTAGCGGCGATAGCGGGGAAGACATGGGTGGGCGTACGGAGCTTTCGCGGTCGGATGAGCGAAAGAAGCCCCAGGGAAATCTCCAGCAGGGCGAGAGAGGTTACGATTCCGGCGGTAAAGGTAAACTCGTATCCCTCGCTGACTTCCATTGCGGTGCCAAGGGCCAAGATATCGCTTGGCAGGATGGCTTCGCCTTTAAACGTTATGACGAAGTGCTCGGCAATGCCAAGGATGCAGCAGACGACGGGCACGAGAGCCATGACGCCTCCATGACGCTGTCCCAGCAAATAAAGGGAGAGCAGAACCGTCGCGAGCAGCCCGACGGAAAACCCGAATGAGTTGGCGGGAATGCGATAGAACGTTTCGTTGCAGGCAATTTCGAGTGAAACGAACGAGAGCGCTGAAACAGCGGCGATGACAAGGATGTCACGGCAAATACAGGCAACCGTTCCCGTCGCAAGGTCGGTTTGGTCGATAAGTCCCGAAACCAAGGGCTCGACAAGAAGTATGACGGCGGCAGCACCGAGCGCCGAATAAGAAAGGACCCATAGGGAGCTGCCCTCATTTACGAGCAATTGATTCGTAACCCATGCAGCTACCACGCCGAGTGGGATGAGGAGCGTCGCGCACCAAAAGACGCGGGCAATGGGTGGCTTTTCGTTGCGTTTGATTGAAAAATACACGCGCACGACGACGGCGGCCACGATAAGGACGGCGATGAATATGGGCAGATTGGCCATGTCGCTCGAAGTGATTTCAAGGGGGATATC
>CABUDZ010000127.1 GCA_902490445.1 uncultured Collinsella sp. | reverse complement strand
AACGCCCGCCCGCCTCCGACCGACTACCAACCAAATTCTTTTCAGCCCAGGCCCCTTTGTACCACGCGTCGAAGATCTTCAAATTCAGCTTGCTGACATAAAGCGAGACATAGCAGAGGACCCCTGGTCCTTAGCTTGATACGAGTTCCGCACGCAAAGGAGGCGCCAGTGGCGCCTCCGTCTTGCGCAGGACTGTTCGAAGTAGCAAGTTAAGGACCAGGGGTCCCCGTTACCCGAGCATTTCTGTGCTAGTTGAATTTGAAGATCTTTGAGGCAAGATGGTATAGGCCGAGTGTGGTTTTGTCTCCGGCCCGTCCATGCAGGTTGGTAAAGAATCCGACTACGCCGTAGCGAGCGCGACGATACATGCGCTCGTCGTACTCCTTCAGGTCCTTCCACAGCGTCTTCAGGCGCTCATCGGCACAATCTTCCTCGGAAAGCTTGGTGAGCACCGAGCAAATCGCCATCATCATGGTGAAGTAGCCCATCATGTACGAACGCAGACGCGAGGACTCAACGTCCTGGTACAGGTGGAACGATTCCATCATGATGCGCGTTACGCGGAACTGCTGGCCCAGGCGCTTGACCATCGTGGCCTCATTGACGCTCTGGCCCTCGCGACCGATAAAGTAGCGATAGAGGTCGATGTCGGCGTAGTACATGGTCTTGCAGCGCGGCAGCGGCACGTATGCGTAGATATTATCCACGTAGAAGGTGTGTGCCGGCATAGGCAGATTGGACTCGCGCAGTACGTCGGTGCGATAGCACAGGCTGTGCATGAGCAGGTTCTGATCGGGACGGAAGTGTCCGATCTGGTCCCAAGAGAAAATCTTTTTGCGCGGCAGGGCAAACTTGTAGCCAATAGCGGTATGCGTGCCCTCGTAAACCTTCTCGTACACGTAGTTCGAGATAAACAGGTCGACGCGCTGGTCGCGCTCCTCAAAGCCACGCAGAATCGACAGCATGGTCGAAAGCGCCGCACCGTCGAGCCAGTCGTCCGAGTCAACGACCTTATAGTACGTACCATGCGCCTCACGCAGGCCCGAGAGGACGGCGATACCGTGGCCGCCATTCTCCTGGTGCACCGCGCGGATGATTCCAGGATAACGGGCCTCCCACTCGTCGGCCTTGGCGGCCGTCTCGTCCTTGGAGCCGTCGTCCACCACAATAATCTCGATATCGGTGGCGTAATTGCCCCCCTCCAAGATGGAGGTGATGCAATGGTCCATGTCCTTGGCGGCGTTATATGAGGGAATACCGAATGTTATGACTTTATGCATGGCAGGCGATAATCTCATCCGAAAGATCGAGGGCAGAATTGGTCACGGCGTCCATATCGTAGTAACGATACTCGGCCAGACGACCCACCGGGTGGAAGTTCGTCAGGTTCTGGACGCGCTCAAGATAGCGCTCGTAGAGCTCACGGTTCTCGGGCTCCAGGATAGCGTAGTACGGCGTCTCGCCCGAGCCGGGCGTATATGCCTTGGAGTACTCCTTCATGATGGTGGTCTTGCCGGGCAAAACCTGACCGGTCATGTTCTTGAACTCAGTGATGCGCGTATAGTCCTCGCTCGTGGTGTAGTTGACGGTGCCCACGGGCTGGAACTGGTCCATATCGAGCGTCTCGAACTTCATATCGAGCGTGCGGTACGGCAGAGCGCCCAGGTCGAGGTTGAACAGCTCGTCGAGTGGACCGGTGTAGACGATCTCGCCACCATAGACCTTGCCGTCGATCTTGACGGTGGTCTCGTCGATTTCAAAGAGGTCACGGGCGTCTACGTCACAGAATACGTCGATCAGATCGTGATCGAGCATATGCTCGAACAGCGCGGTATAGCCGTCCTGCGGCATGCCCTGGAAAGGAGCCTGCGGGAAGTAGCGATCGTCATCGCCCACAAAGACGGGGACGCGGCCGGTGATCGAGGGGTCGATCTGGTCGGGCGTCTGGCCCCACTGCTTCATGGTGTAATGCAAAAAGACATTCTCGTAGACATAATCGGCGACCTCGGCAAGATCCGGGTCGTTCTTCTTGCGCAGCTCCATAATGGGCACCTTGACGTCCTTGCCAAAAGTCTCCACGAGCTTCTGATACAGCTCCTCGCCGCGCTCATCGCCAAAGGCGAGCTTGAGGCTCGCGTGGTTAAAGGGCACGGGCATAAGGGTGCCGTTGATGTTGGCGAGCACCTTGTGCTGGTAGTCCGTCCACTTGGTAAAGCGCGACAGGAAGTTATGGACGCGCTCGTTAAAAGTGTGATAGATGTGCGGACCGTACTCGTGGACCAGGATTCCGGCCTCGTCAGCGCAGTCGTAGGCATTACCCGCGATGTGGCCGCGACGCTCCAAAACGGCAACACGATAGCCGATAGTTTCGGCAAGACGGCGGGCGCAAACGGCACCGGCATAACCGGCGCCGACAACGATCATGTCATACGCACCGGCATTAAAGCCTTCAGGCAGGCCTGAGGTAATCTGCATCGATACTCCTTGTCAAAAGCCACACGCTTTTTAACTGGGCTTTTTCTCGAACATACGTCGAGACATATTAATCAGAGAGATTATAGCGCTAATGCGTCCTATAATGAGCTTGCCACACAAGGAAAGCTCAAGCACCGCGGCGTACATAATTGTAAGGTAAACCCGCTAGCAGCGGGTTTATTCGTGTACAGCCGAGGGCCTGGAGCTTAGCGAAACGCTTGTAAGGAGTATCATGAGCGATTTCCTAAACCGTATGAAGTCTGCCGCCAAGGCCGACCTTAAGACCATCGTCCTGCCCGAGGGCGAGGATCCGCGTACCATCGTCGCGGCAAACAAAATCATCGAGGAGGGCCTGGCCAACATCGTCATCCTGGGCGATCCCAACGAGATCAACGTCCCCGGCGCCACCGTCATCGATCCGCGCAACGCCGAGAAGCACGAGGAGTACGCGCAGAAGTTTGCCGAACTCCGCGCCAAGAAGGGCGTTACCATCGAACAGGCTCGCGCCCAGGTGATGGACGCCACCTACTTTGGCACCATGATGGTCAAGATGGGCGACGCCGACGGCCTGGTCTCCGGTGCCTGTCACTCCACCGCCGACACCCTGCGCCCCGCGCTGCAGATCCTCAAGACCGCTCCGGGCACCAAGCTGGTCTCGGCCTTCTTCGTGATGTGCACCGACACCCCGCAGTTCGGTACCGACGGCACGCTGATCTTCGCCGACTGCGGCCTCAATATCAACCCGTCCTCCGACGAGCTCTCCGAGATCGCCATCGCCTCGGCCCACTCCTGGTCCACCTTCATGGGCAATGTTGAGCCGCACGTGGCCATGCTCTCCTACTCCACCATGGGCTCCGCCGGTGGCGAGGTCGCCAAGAAGGTCCAGGAGGCCGTGAAGTTCTGCAAGGAGAAGGCACCCGAGCTCGCCATCGATGGCGACCTGCAGCTCGATGCCGCTATCGTCCCCACCGTCGCCCAGCTCAAGGCTCCCGGCTCCTCCGTCGCCGGTAAGGCCAACGTGCTCGTGTTCCCCGATCTCGAGGCAGGCAACATCGGCTACAAGCTGGTCCAGCGCTTCGCCGGCGCCGACGCTTACGGCCCCATTCTGCAGGGCATCGCCAAGCCAGTCAACGACCTGTCGCGCGGCTGCTCTGCCGACGACATCGTGGGTGTCGCAGCCATCACCGCCGTCCAGGCTCAGATGGCTGAGTAGCGGACGCACTCGCCCGAAGGCCGTACGGGCTAACCCCTGAAAACGTCCTCGACCAATGAAACGCCCCCGTTCTGCTCCTTCGGAGCTACGAACGGGGGCGTTTCTGGTCTGACGCTCCTATTTGGCAAGGTGTTTTTTAGAATCCATTTTGCGCTCGGCCTCGAAGGCCCGCCTGTCCCAATCGAGCGGAAGTCC
>CABUDZ010000126.1 GCA_902490445.1 uncultured Collinsella sp. | reverse complement strand
CGCACCGAGCTTAAGGCTCAGCTTCAGGGTATTTTAATGCGCATGAAGGTCGATACGTACCGTTGGAATGATGAGCGCCTGGTCGATGAATTGCGCGAGCAGTTTTGGGAGAAGGCATCTCCCGAGCTCAAGGCCGATTGGGATGCCGGTCGCTTTGACCTGTCTCTCTTCGACCCGCGTGGCGAGACCGACTTGCGACTGATGGTCAAGTCGCCCCGCGCCTATATCGATTCGCGCTTTGATTTTAAGAAGCCGGGCAAGCTCAATACGTTTAAACACTACTTTAAGATCGGCGGCCTGCCGCTGGTCTGGCGCGTGCTGACGTATCAGCGCGCCTACGGCGACAACCCGCACCCCGATGACGTTCCGGTCGCACAGTAGGAGCACTTGACTATGGCTACCCCCAAGATTTCCGTTGTCGTTCCTATCTATAACGTGGAGGAGTGCCTGGCCTGGTGCCTGGACTCCCTGCTTGCGCAGGACATGCCCGATTGGGAAGGCGTGCTGGTCAACGATGGCTCGCCGGACGGTTCGCGCGATATTGCGGCTGCCTATTGCGAAAAGGACGCGCGCTTTACGCTGGTCGATAAGCCCAACGGCGGCCTGTCGAGCGCCCGCAATGCGGGTATCGCTGCGTCCACGGCGCCTATTGTTGCTTTTTTGGATTCCGACGACCGCTTTACGCCCGATGCATGCCGCGTGATCGTCGATGCCTTTGAACGCGAGGATTGCGACGTGTTGACCTTTGGCGCGAATCCGTATCCGCTGGAGGCGGGGTATCCGTGGCTTAACTATGTGCTGAGCCCGCGCGATGTGTCGTTTGAAAGCTATAGCTCTGACCTGCTGTTTAAGGAAGCGTCTCGCCCCTTTGCATGGCGCACCGCCTGCAAGCGTGAGTTTTTGCTGGGCAACGGGATCGTGTTTGACGAAACCGTTAAGTATGGCGAGGACCAGGTCTTCGATTTTGCCGTGTACGGTCGTTCGCGTAAGACCGCGCTTATCTCGAACAAGCTGTATGACTACCGCGTGGCGCGCAAGGGCTCGCTTATGGACACCATGCGCTATGACGACGAGACACGACTGCTGGAGCACGTGAAGATTTACTCCGCGGTGCTGGCTGACTGGCAACGCGACGGTCTCGATGTCCAGTATGCCGATGACCTGGCGTACTTCCTATGCGATCTGGTGCTGTACGATGCGCTCAGGTTGCTGGGTTCGGACTGCGGCAAGGTGTTTGCCGCCGTTGCCGCGGCGCTTGCCGGTTCTGCCGTGGGCAGCGATGCTGCGCTCGCACAATGCGCTCCTTCTGTTGCCGCTATGGTGCGTGCGGCGCTTACCAGCAAGGTCCCCAATGCCCGTGAGTGCAAAAAGCTCATGTTCGATTACGACGTCTTGAGGTTTGGACGCCTGGGTGCCTGCAAACGTATGGCAGCGAACGCCCTGGGAAAGCGAGAAGTGTAGATGAGTATCAAGCGTTTGGCACTTTGCCGCAGTCAGGGCCGTCTGTTTGTGCTGCTTCGTTTTGCCGGTCAGGATGTCGCCGCGCTTATTGAACGGGAGGGTTCTCAAGCGTTTGCCCATGCGACGACGAGCGGTTCTTGTGTGCCGTCGCTGGTGCTCCCGGTCGATCATGGCCGTGTGCTGGCGCTTTGCCCTTCCGTTTCCGATTACGAGCGCGAGCTCGCCGTCTTGGTGCTTCCCTTTTTGGACGGTTCTACGATTGACGTCGCATTTGCGTCCGATGGCCAAAAGCTTGGCTCCATTCGCCCCGATAGCCGCGTGGCCAAGCTGGAATCCAAGGTTAACTACAAAGCAAAGCCTGCGCTGTGCGCGCTTATCCGCGATGCGCAGCGTGGCGAATGCTGCGGTCGCTACGAGATCGATGCCATTCGCTATTTGCCGGCGGACGCCGGCGCGGTGTGGCGCTATGAGGTTACCTGGGCGGGAGACCCCCAGTGCACCCCTGAGTTCCAGATCTTCGATACACATATGAACGCCATCGATGTTACCGTGCATGTTTTTGAATCGCAGGTTGACGTGCCGCAGCAGAACGGATGCCGCGTCAATAAAACGTATCTGAGCGTAGAGATGCCTCAGGATATACGGGATTTTGTCGCGATTGCGGCTGATCCCACGGGCCTAATCCAGAGCGGGTTTTGCGCCATGGATGGTCGCCTGTACAACGGCATGGTCGACGACAGCTGGAACCGCATGAAGGACGCGCGTGCAGACGATGCAGCTTATCGACGTTGGTTTGAACAGCATCGCGCAAAGCCGGGCGATTTGGTGTGCCAGCGTGTCGCTTCGGCGGCCTTTGCCTATAGGCCGCTCGTGAGCATTGTGGTGCCGTGCTACAAGACTGATCGGGTCTACCTGCGCGAGCTGCTGGACTCGGTGCTAGCCCAGAGCTATGACAACTGGGAATTGCTGCTCATGGATGCCTCGCCCGAATGGGACGCGGTGGCCACTCTTGCGGCAGACGCCAACGACGAGCGCGTTCGCCGCATCGAGCTTTCCGGCAACGGCGGCATTGTGCTCAACACCAACGCAGGTATCGAGCAAGCGACAGGCGACTACATCGCGTTCTTGGACCACGATGACATCCTGGAACCGGACGCATTATTCCACTATGTTTCTGCGCTGAACAAGGCTGCCGAGGGAGAGCGTCCCCAGGTCCTGTTCTGCGACGAGGACATGTTCCAGAAAACGGGGGAGTGGGGCCAGCCGGTCTTTAAGACGCGACTCAACGTCGACCTGCTCTATAGCCATAACTGCGTGACGCATTTCCTGATGGTGGAGAAGGCGCTCATCGATTGCATTGGCATGTCGCCGGAAGACGTCGCGGGCGCCCAGGATTACGACCTGACGCTCCGCTGCCTTGCGGCGGGCGCGCGCTTTGAGCATATTGCGCACGTGTTGTATCACTGGCGCGTGCATCCGGGGTCGACCGCCGACGGATCCGCCGACAGCAAACCGTATGCCATCGAGGCCGGACGCCTGGCCCTGCAGCGTCACTTTGGCTCGCTGGGCGTTCATGGAGCGGTCGAGGAGTCCGAAACTCCGTTTGTCTACCGTATGCGCTATGCGCTGCCAGAGCCTGCACCGCTGGTGAGCATTGTGATTCCCACCAAAGATCACGTCGAGACGCTCGACGCCTGCGTGATGTCGATCGCTCAGAAGGCCACGTATGCCAACTACGAGATCGTTTTGGTGGAGAACAACAGCGAAGTCCCAGAGACGTTTGCGTATTACGAAACCCTGCCGGAGCGCGTAACCGCTGCATCTGGTGGCAAGGGCAGCGCGCGCGTTGTGTACTGGCCGGGCGAGTTCAATTACTCCCAGATCATCAACTTTGGCGTTGAGCATGCTAAGGGCGACTATCTACTGCTGCTCAACAACGATACCGAGGTCATAAGCCCGGACTTTATCGAAGAGATGATGGGTTATCTGCAGCGTCCCGATGCGGGCGTGGTGGGTGCCAAACTCTATTTTACCGATCATCTGGTGCAGCATGCCGGCATTTTGGTTGGCGTGCGTGGTGCGCTTGCCCATGCTAACCAGGACTTCTCGGCAAAGCGTGAGGGCTATCTTGCCCGCGCTGTGCGTCCGGGCAACTTTAGTGCCGTAACGGGCGCCTGCCAGATGGTCCGACGCGAGGTGTTTGAGCAGGTTGAAGGTTACGACGAGGAGTTCGCCGTTGGCTTTAACGATGCAGATTTTTGCCTGCGCGCATGGGAGGCGGGCTACCGCACCATCTTTACGCCTTATGCCGAGCTGTACCACTACGAGTTCACTTCGCGCGGCAGGGAAGAGGCCAGCGAGGAGAAGCTGCGCCGTTGGAAGCGCGAGCAGGCACTGTTTATGCAGCGCTGGCCGGAGTTTTTCTTGACGGGTAATCCGTGGTTGGGGCCTAACTTATCTGCCGAGAGTGAGTATTTCTCGCTTTAGACAATGGTTTAACTGCT
>CABUDZ010000125.1 GCA_902490445.1 uncultured Collinsella sp. | reverse complement strand
TGATGGTGTCGACGTCAATGGTATACGGGTGCATCATCGACGTCTTCAATACAGACAATATCGGTGCGGAATGTTTTCAGGGGTTAGCCCGTACGGCCTTCTACTGCTACGAAGCGTTCAGAGCATCTGGAGTGGACGGCGGCTTGGCTACGAGCTGGAGCTGAGGATCTGAATGGATGGGTGTCGTTGCTGGGAGCGCAGGCGTTACTGGTGATGATCACTTTGGGACTGGAATTTCCGCCTGCTAGCAAAAAGGCCTCCTGAGCTGCTGCTCAGGAGGCCTTTCGTTCAATCGCAAACGAACGCACTAGTTATTCTTGGTCAGGCGCTCGACGTCGTGGGCGATCATGTATTCCTCGTCGGTGGGGATGACCATGACCGTAACGGCGGAACCGGCGGCGCTAATGACCTGCGGTCCGTTGCCCACGGCCTCGCGGTTCTTGTTGTTGTCGATACGCACGCCCAGCCACTCAAAGCAGTCGCAGAAGGCCTTGCGGATCGACCAGTCATTCTCGCCGATGCCGGCGGTAAAGGTAATGGTGTCCACGCCCGCCATGGAGGCAATCATGGAACCAGCTTGCTGCATGGCCTTGTATGCGAACATATCGAAGGCAAGCAGGCAGCGCTCGTCACCCTCGGAAGCGCGCGTACGAATGTCACGGGCATCGTTGGAGATGCCCGAGATGGCAAGCAGACCGGACTGCTTGTTCATCATGTCGTCGACTTCCTGGTAGCTGTAGCCGCCCTCGCGCTGCAGGTAGCACACGGTAGCCGGGTCGATGGAGCCGCAGCGGGTACCCATCATCAGGCCGTCGAGCGGCGTGAGGCCCATCGTGGTGTCGCGGCACACACCATCCTCGATGGCGGCAAGCGAGGCGCCGTTGCCCAAATGGCACGAGAGCAGGCGGTGGCAGCGCGAGCCCAGAATCTCCTTGGCCATCATCCACTCGTAGCGGTGGCTCGTACCGTGGGCGCCGTACTTGCGCACGTGGTACTTGTCGCACACGTCCTTGGGCAGCGCATAGGTGTAGGCAACCTCGAGCATGGTCATGTGGAACGAGGTGTCGAAGACGGCCACGTTGGGCAGCTCCGGATACTTCTCGCGGCAATATTCGATTGCCGCGGCCTCGCCGTAATTGTGCAGCGGGGCGAGCGGGGCCACCTCAAGGATCTTAGCCATGACCTCATCGTCGACGACCGCGGAATCATCGAAGTGCCAGCCACCCTGAACGATACGGTGGCCGATGCCATCGATCGTAAAGTCGGTCTTCTCGAGCTCCTCGAGCACGCGCGCAATGGCGCAGCGATGATCGGGAAAAGGAATCTCCTCGGTCAGCTTGGCACCACCGTTCTCGGAGTGGCCAAAGGTGCCCATCTCCGAGCCGATACGCTCGCAGTTGCCCTTGGCGAAAACCTCGCGGGTATCGGTATCCAAAAGCTGATATTTAAGGCTCGAGCTGCCGGCGTTGACAACAAGTACGTTCATGAGACTCCTTCGTGATTACAGTACGGTCGGCAAACCTATAAGGCGGCCGTACCCTTAATAAGAAGTTATCAGAATCCAATAAATAGCTATTAAACTCTTCGCTCAAAGAGCGTAAAAGGGGGCTGAACGGCACAAGGCCATCCAGTCCCCTCCCCTTGCATCAATTACTTGCCGTTGACAATGCGCTCGACGTCGGAAGCGATCATGAACTCCTCGTCCGTGGGGATGACGAAGATCTTGACCTTGGAATCCTTGGCGGACAGGCACCAAGCGCCGTCGCCGCGCAGAGCGTTGCGGGCGTGGTCCATCTTGACGCCCATAAAGGCCAGACGGTCGGCCACGCCAGCGCGGACGGCCGGAGCGTGCTCGCCGATGCCGGCGGTAAAGACCAGGGTGTCCATGCCGCACATGGAAGTGGCCATCTCGGCGGCCTTGGCGGCAATCTTGTAGACAAACATGTCGAAGGCGAGCTGAGCCTCGGGGTCACCAGCGGCGGCGAGCTCCTCGACGTTGCGGCAGTCGTTGGTCTTGCCGCCGGTCACAGCCAAAAGACCGGACTTCTTGTTCATCATCTCGTCGACCTCGTCGAAGGTGTAGCCGCCTTCGCGCTGCAGGTAGCACACGGTGGCCGGGTCGATGGAGCCGCAGCGGGTGCCCATCATGACACCGTCGAGCGGCGTCAAGCCCATGGTGGTGTCCATGCACTTGCCGTCCTCGATGGCGCACAGGGAAGCGCCGGAACCGATGTGGCACACGACGACCTTGCGAGCCTCGCCGTTGGTCATCTCGGCAACCTTCTTGGAGATGTAGCGGTAGCTGGTGCCGTGGGCGCCGTACTTACGGATGTGCAGCTTGTCGCAGACGTCCTTGGGCAGGGCGTAGGTCTTGGCGACCTCGGGCATATTGAAGTGGAAAGCAGTATCGTAGACCGTGACGTTGGGCAGGTCGGGATACTGCTCCAGGCAGTACTCGATAACGTTGGCCTCGGGGTTATTGTGCAGCGGGGCGAGCGGAGCGACCTCGCGGATCTTGGCGAGGACGTCCTCGTCGACGAGGGAGGAATCGCCAAAGTACCAACCGCCCTGAACGATACGGTGGCCAATGCCCTCGATCTTGACGCCGTTAGCCTCGAGGTCCTTCAGGACAACCTCGATGGCGACCTTGTGGTCGGGGAACTCGATGTTCTCGGTCACCTTCTTGGAGCCGTTGGCAGCGTGGGTGAAGGTACCACCGGTAAAGCAGACGCGCTCGCAGGAGCCCTTTGCGGACACCTTGTGGGACTTGGTATCGATGACCTGATACTTAAGGGTCGAAGATCCTGCGTTGACGACCAGAACGTTCATGTGTCTCCCTACTAACAGGCGGTGTGGCGCCGCCAGGTTACATACGCTTCAATAATAAACCCAAACGCCCTCGCGCTCGGGTTTATTGCGTTGATATATAAGTTATCGGTGCCCAAATACTCATGACCTTTGGCGTGTAAGACGAAATAGCGCGGGGATATACACAAGGGAAGAAATCCCGAGCGCGACAAGCAATACGACTCGAATGCCCGCAACGCTACTCAACACAGCGTTGAGCAGATAGAAAAGAACGGCACCCACCGCCACCATCTGGCTTTGAACCGAAATCAGTGAACAGCGCATCGAATAATCGGCTGCCTTTTGAAAAATTGATTATTTAATTGGAGCAAATAACGAGTACGAAACCGTCTGCAGCACATAGAACACGGGCAGCAAATTAGCCGAAGTAAGGGGAATCAAAAACAAAGCTGTCAGGAAAAGGCGCACGATGCCGCAAATACGCGCAAAGCGGCCCTTGTCGACATGAGCAATCGCACAGGGCACAATAAGTCCCATGGAGGCCGAGGCAAGGAGCTGGACCGCAATGGTCACACCCGAAGCGACGGCATTCATTCCGCGACCCGCAAGCAGCAGTGAGAAAAAGTCTTCCAGGGCGACAAAAGCAAATGCCTGAGAGCAGTCCATGATGAACGCTGAACGAAGAATGCCATTACACGCAATAGCAGCACCGATCATCTTCGGGCTAATTCCACGCTCAGGTGCCCCCGCAGCGCCCCCTCTTCGCATCTCAGGAATGCAGACAACGACAACCAACGTCAACACCATTGCGGTGATATCTGCCGAAAGACCAATGAGATATGCACCGACAGACGAAATGAAACCGCCCACGCAAGCGGAGATGGCATAAGAGGCATAGAAAACAAATCGCTCAACGACATTAAGTCTTACGAGCTGGTCCTGAGAGACGCTGTCAATGTAAATCGCTTCTATGGATCCGCTCAGACATGCAACGGCAAAACCTTTGAGAGCGAACGCACCGATTAAAAGCAGAGGGGAACGGACGAGAAGCAGGGCGGCGTAGTATCCAAGCATCCCCACGACGCCAACGAGACCGCTTGTCTTTCGTCCAAACCTATCAGCAATATAGCCAGTGGGAACTTCAAGGATGAACTTGCTCACTTGATATGCAATCATCATGCTAGAAATCGATACCATCGAAAGTCCGACGAACTCAAGGTAGACAGTTAGAAAATACAAGATGGTGCTGAAGTTCGACAGAAAAAC
>CABUDZ010000124.1 GCA_902490445.1 uncultured Collinsella sp. | reverse complement strand
CACCCGACCCAGATGCTCGCTGACGCTCTCACGATGGAGGAGCAGTGGGGTGGTCTGCGCACGAGCCGTGGCAAGAAGATGGCCTTCGTTGGCAACTGCGCCGGCGCCCCCGTGTGGTATGGCCGTCTGTGCGCGATGCTCGACATGGACTTCCTCGCCATCGGCCCCGACGACCTCCGTCACCAGATGTGCAAGGAAATGATCGAGGAGGTTGAGGCCTGCTACGCCAAGTACGCGCCTAACAGGACCTTCACCATCACCTCTGACCTTGATGCTCTGGACGGTGTCGACGTAATCGTTACCGAGGAGTGGCGCTACATCAACCCCGAGTGCGGCGACGAGGTTCTGGACCCTGACGACTACAACTCTTGGCTTGGCGACGCCGAGTCCCTGTACCCCTATCGCGTCACCAGTGAGCTGTGCAAGCGCACCAACAACCCCGACATCTTCTGCATGCACGAGCTCCCCTCTGTTCACAACGCAAATCACCGCGTTGGCAAGATGTTGCTCGACCAGTGCAAGAACGACCTGCATCGTGAAATCATCACCGAGGGCTTTGAGATTGCGGACGAGTGCTTTGAGGCCAACGCGTCGGTCATCTTCCGTGAGGCAGAGAACCGTCAGCACACCATCAAGGCCGTTATGTGCGCCCTTCTGGGTCTCTAGGAGCTGTATCAATGGAAAATGCAAAGTTAAAGAGCAGCAAGGTTTACGCATGGGTTCTCGTGATCGCGCTCGGCCTCATGTCTGCCGGTACGACCGGATCCTATAGCGTAATCGCTGGCTCCTTCGTCGCGCCCGTGTGCGAGGAGTTCGGATTTGACTACTCCATCTTCTCGTATTACTTCACTGCAACGCTCATTGGTCTTGCAGCGGCTCTTCCGTTTGTCGGAAAACTCATCCCCAAGGTTGTTGGCAAGTTTTGGCTCCCCGTCGTCGAGCTTATTCTGCTCGCCGCTGGCGCAGGCATGGCCTTCTACACCGAAGTCTGGATGTTCATCGCAGCTGGTGCTTTGATTGGCGTTTGCTTCGCCTTCACTACCGGCGTCGCCATGTCCGATGTTATTGACCAGTGGTTCAAAAAATCTGGCGGCCTGGCAATTGGTCTCGCTTGGGCAGTGAACTCGATTTACATGCTCATCATGAGTCCTGTCATCACCTCTGTCATTGAGGCTGCTGGCTGGAGGACTGGTTATCTGGTGCTCGCTGGCGTCTCCGCCGTGCTCATTCTTCCCGCTTCCATCCTGATTATCCGCTATAAGCCCCAGGACAAGGGCATGCTGCCCTATGGCTATGTCGAAGGCGAGACGGTCGCCGAGACCGAGGAGACGACCGAGGATAGTGCACGTGGCGTTAGCTACGCACGCGCTATTAAGTCGCCTGCATTCTTTTTCTGCATCGGCTTCCTCTGCCTCGTTCAGCTTACTTGCTGCATGAACCAGCTGTTCCCCACCTATGCCGCCGAGGTCGGCTTTAGCCCCATGGTGGGTGGCTTCATGGTTTCCGCCGCATCGCTGTTCGACCTGTTCCTCAACCCGATCGTCGGTACCACTTGCGATAAGTTTGGCAGCACCAAGGCCATTCTGAGCTGGCTCGCCGTCTCGATTCTCTCCTTTGTCATGCTCATGATGAGCAGCGGCAACTCGACGCTCAGCATTCTTGCTGCCGGCGTTAACGACGTCATGTACGTCATCGCCGGCACCGCTCTGACCGTTTTGGTGATGGACGTCTTTGGCTCCCGTGACTTTGGTCGCATCTTCGCGCTCATCTGCTCCGTGGGCTATATCGTCGGCGCCTTTGGCATGCCCGTCATGATGAAGGTATACGAGCTTGTCGGCTCCTTCCAGGGCGTTTTCATCTTCTGTATTGCATGCAACGTCATCATCGGTCTGTTCTTGCTGCTGGCAAAGAAGACTGGTAAGAGCCTCTCTTGGGACGAATAGTTCGATTCGTCTTAGTCATACGCTGTAGGAGTTAATCTGCAGCAGCTTTAGGGCATCGGCTAACGCCGGTGCCCTTTTTCATGGAATGTGACAAAGGGACAGTCCTTTTGTCACATTGGGCGCCTAGCTCGTTTTGCCCACCAACGTGATACGGATGCTTGGATGGGTGTACTCGTCAAACTCGTCCTCGGGCTCCGTGTCAAACGAATAGTACGTTTTGATGAGGTCGTCACTCGTCCTGATGGAGATTCTCTCGTAGAGCGAACCGTTCAAAAAAGCCTGCCTAAACTCTTCGGGGAGCTTTTGCGGTGCTAGGAGCTCGGGACTCACGGTCTTGACGTCTACGGTTTGGACGACAGAGGAAAGCTCATCCAAGTCGAGCTCGATGCGGGCGAGGTTGTCCTCAAGGCTCGCGTCGGGGTCGATCTCCGCTATGTAACTCACTTCCTTGAGCGTTCCCTTGTTATCGAAATCCAGGTACGTATAGGTCTTCTGGGTATCGGAGTCGCCGTCGTGCAAGTAGCCGCGGACATGATAGCCGTAATCTTGATATCGCTCGTAGGGGTCATCGGCGGACACGTACTCGCATGCGGGCTCTAGCGTCTTGCGGGCGATGGCGATCTGCTCGGCCGCGGCCGCGGCGTTCTGTTGCATCTTGATGTTTCCCTGCGCCAACTGCGGGATATAGGCACCGCACACGATTGCGAGGGGCAGTGCCACAAGCGCGACGATCCACTTTTTTGCACGGGGGATAGGCACGCCACAGGCCTCTGCCATGGCCTTTGCGTTGGCAAAGCTTTCGGCAAGCACGTCTGCCGCGGTGGCGACGGCGCCTACGGCAGCGGCGACTTCTGCCGCGCCGCCCAGGTTGCGCGCGGTCTCGTTGTCGCTGTTCTTGAGCAGGCGCGCAGCGGCCTGCGTGCCAATAACGCCCGCGATTTGTGCCGAGCGGTCTTTCTCGGACTGCTCGACGGCGAGTCGGCGCTGCATTTCTTTCCACTGCTTGCCGCGCATGCCAAAGCGCGGCGCGAGCGCGCAGTAGCAGAAGATGGCGAGCTCGACGGCGGTGAGCGCCAAGGCGGTCATCATGCCCGTCTCCTGGAAGCCTTCGTGATGGAAGACGATGTCGTCAATCATTTCGAAGGGAATGATCAAAAGGGGCAGCACGAATGCCATGGCGAGCGCCGCTCCGGCAATCTTGGGACAGATGCAGTATCGCTGGATGCGCTTGCGTTCTTGTTCGGAAAGTGTTGCCATAACTGATCCTTGGTGTCGTAACGGTCGTTGCGGCGCATGGGGCGCGGGGCGCATCAGTTTGAGCTAGCGCTGGATAAGAACATAGAGCAAGATGCTCATCGCGATGAGCAAGAAGCCTGCGATGTTAAACATCAGCGTGGCAAAGTTGCCCACGATGGGGCGTTCGACATAGCTTTTGTCTGGGTTGCTGGGGTTGTAGTACACGGTTATTTGGCTACCGAGGGGCCAAAGCTGCTCCGCAAGGGTGCCTAGGCGGGTGATGGGGCCTGTCTGCACGTGCAGCCAGCCCTTGGCGTCTTCGTAGGCGGTGGCTTGCGTGCGGATGGGGAGTCCCGACAAGCTTTTGGTCTTTATGCCGCGGAATTGTTTTTTCGCGCGGTATTGCGTGCCGTCGACGGTGTATTCCAAAACGGGATACATTCTGCCTTCACCCATAAAGCGATGGTCGATGACCGTCCCCATGGTCACGGCGGTGCAGGCCTTGGCTTTCCTGCGAGCGGCGGCTTTCATGAGCGCGCTCACTCCGATAAGCAGGATGCCGATGCCCCCAACCAAGATGAGCGCGAGCAGGGATATCTGCGACGTGGGAGGGGGGTCCTCCGTTGGCGCGATACCATAATGTGTCCCCCAGTATAGAAAACCCCGCCATCGATGAGCTATTGCGGGGGGGGGGGGGTCAATTCTGAATGTGACAAATGGACTGTTCCTTTGTCACATCGGGGACTGCGGAATCGAGGTCTAATACTTTTCCCGAGAAGTGAACGAGTGAAAACGGACTCCCGAAGCATCGACACTTTTGGGGTGCAATTTCCTGCGGTTTTGCCAGTCAAATCCTGCGGTTTTGACGCCTAAAAATGTCAATGCTTCGGGGGTCC
>CABUDZ010000123.1 GCA_902490445.1 uncultured Collinsella sp. | reverse complement strand
GTTGCCTCCGGTACGCGTAACGAGGATCTGTTGTTCGACGAGCAGATGCGTCCGTTGGTCTTTGGTCTACGTCGCATTCTTGCAGGCATGAACAAGACCGAGCGTGCGGCCGCATCGTTTATCAAGGGTCTTAAGGGCACCAACACCAACCAGGAGTTCCTGGTGCGTTCGGCCAAAAAACACAGCGACTACGAGCAGACGTTCTAGGTTGTCATCTACGCGCAGCGATAGTCATCAATGCGATAAAGGGTCGGGGCTTTGAGCCTCGGCCCTTTTCTATAGCGCCGCTCCGCGCTTATTTTTGACCGTAAGACCGACGAGCAGCAGGTTTCCCGTTTCAATCCGACATCGTCGCTTGCAATCGGCAGGGCGGTTTCGCATAATAGCTTTTAAGCTTCGCGACGGAAAACGCAGATGAAACGAACCATATACCGTTGCTTTGGGGCATAGCCCCGCTTCATCTTCTCTCGCGCAGCCAACTGAATGATGCGATTTGGGTGCTGGAAGATGGGGAGAGCTCATGGCTTCTTCTGATGCAACACAACGAGCAGTCCTTGCCGGACTTTCCTGCGGGATCGGCCTTGCCGCCCCCGTGGTGATGTATGCCGCGACGCTGCCGTTCTCGTCGGTCAACGAGACGGTTGTCGCGGGCGCTGTTCCCTTTGCCGTCGGTGCGGTGGCGGGCGTGGGCATCTATGCCGCCTCGCTGGGTATCTCCGAGTACCGTGCGCAGCGTGAAGAGCGTCTGTTCCAGCCCGATGCCATGGGCGGTGCCGCCAATCTCAATCAGCATCAAAGCGAGTTCAAGACCGCCTCGATTCCAGCTCAGCAGCAGGATGCGACTCCATATGCTGCCGCTTCTGCTTCTCAGGCTCAGTCGGAGCAGTCTACCTCGGCATTCCTTTCCGGCCTGACTGGTGCGTTCCAGCGCCGTCATGCCGATGATGGTGTCCCTACCATCGCTCGAGCCGCAGATGCCATGGACGAGGCCGAGGCTTGGTCCATGATCGACAGTATGCTCGACGACGATTCGCCGGTGAGCTGCGACCCTGCGCGCTCGCGCGACGTCTATCAAGTCGCCATCGACGAGCTCACCAACGGCGGGCAGACCGGCTCCTTCAATCGCGACGACATCGCCGCCGCGGCACGCGCCGTGTCTGGCTCCCAGGCCGCCCCTGCGGGCAGCACGGCGGCTTTTGTGGCACTCGTTGCCAACGCGGCAGCCAATAACGCCTGCAGCGCCACCTCGGCGGACGTGAACGCTTCTGCCGATAATTCGTACGTTGATGAAGCCATGACCGCGGACGAGGAGGCTGTTGCCGCCCGCCGTGCCGCCGAAAGCTCGCTTTGGGGCGCTCCTGCCCAGCAGCAGGCGGCTGAGGCTGCGCCGTACAATGCAAACCTCGCCAGCATGCCTATCATCTCCGGTGCCGCGGGCATCGATCTCGATGACCTCGATGAGCCTGCAGCCATCACCGCATCGATTGATGCCCAAGATCGCATCGACACCGGCGACCTTCCGGACGCCTCGCTCGAGGTTGATGTCCCCATGGCCGATTACTCGGGCCACGAGGGTATGTGGGCCGCCGCCACCGCGATTCTGGATGAGATTGACGAGCCTGCTCCTGTTTCAGCCCCCGCTCCCGTCGCTGCCCCTCAGCCTGCTGCCCCCGCCTATGTCGGCCGTCACAGCGCTGTGTTCCCCGAGGATACTGCCCGCATCTCGCGTGAGAGCATCGAGCGGGCCGAGGCTATTGCCGCCGGCATTATGGAAAATCGTCGTCACGAGCGCGTCAATCAGATCCTCGAGGAAGAGATCGAGCGTCTTCAGTCCTCTACCGCCAAGCGTACGGGCCGTGCTTATCTGAGCGTTATCGAGGGCGGTACCGCCAGCTTCGCGCCGCTCCGTGCGGAGGCATTACTTCTGCATGGTTAAGATCAATCGAAAATGGGCGGTCGTAACCTGCCTGATGGCGCTCTTGATCTGGGGCAATTCGCTGGTTCCCGGCTCGGGGTCGGGCTCACTGAGCCTAACGGTCATGGAAGCTATCCGCGGTTTCCTGCACGGCGTGGGACTTCCATATGCATGGGTGACCAACTTTGTTGTTCGTAAGTGCGCGCATTTTACCGAGTATTTGGTGCTCGGCATCCTGGCAACGCACGCCTTTGATTTTGAGGGCCGACGCACCTTTGACGTGCTGCTGCCCACGGCAGTGTTCCTGCTGCTGATTCCCTCGATCGACGAGACGATTCAGCTCTTTGTGCCGGGACGCGCCGGCATGATCACCGATGTGATGATCGACTGCTGTGGAGCGGCAACGGGCGTTGTGCTCCGATATCTCTTACGGTCGCTGATGTGCGCCAAAAAGGCCGCCTAAGGACGCATTGTTTGGTCCTAGGCGGCCTTTTTTATTTGAGGGCTTATATGAGGCGTGGTGGCGTCGTTCCGTAGGTCGGATTTGCCGGGCGCGCCACGCCCTGTGGGTGCGTCTGCTACTGAAGCGCCTGAGCGCCCAGGGCCAAGCAGCCCATAATGCCCTGTTTGCCCTCGAGGCTGTTGTTGACGATATAGCTATCAATGTCGGCCATCTCGGGCGTGACGATGTAGCCGTTGAGCATCTCGGCGCACTTCTTGCGCGCGAGCGGCACGATGGGGGTGTGGTCGGCCACGCCGCCACCGATGACGATCTTTTGCGGTGCGTAGCACAGGATGTAGGTCATGAGCGCCTGCGCCAGATAGCCGGCGAGCAGGTCCATGGCCTCCGGGTCATCGGCCATCTCTCCGGCGCTCTTGCCACCCCAGCGCTTTTTGACGCCGGGACCGGCGATGAGGCCCTCGAGGCAGTTGTCGTGGAAGGGGCAGCCGCTGTGCTCGCCGATGGTGTCGCGCGGGTCGCGCGTGACCAGGATGTGGCCGGCCTCGGGGTGCATTTAGTGCCGGGCCGTCCTTACCCGCGCGGTTCGATTTTATCACGCAGAGACTTGAGGTTCTCCAGTGCCGCGTTAAGCGTCTCGTCTCGTTTGGCAAAGTGGAAACGAATCAGATGGTTGACGGGCTCGCGGAAGAAGCTCGAGCCGGGCACGGCGCCCACGCCCACCTTGGAGGCCAAATCCTCGCAGAAGTCGAGGTCGCTGTTATAGCCAAACTCCGAGATATCCATCATCACGTAGTAGGCGCCCTGCGGCACGTTGTGCTCAAGACCGATGCTGTCGAGTCCCTGACAGAATAGGTCGCGCTTGGCGGTGTAGAGGTCGAGGACCTCCTGGTAATAGCTGTCGTCGAAGTTGAGGGCGGTGACGACGGCCTCTTGCAGGGGAGCGGCGGCGCCCACGGTGAGGAAGTCGTGAACCTTTTTGATGCGCTCGGTGATTTCGGCAGGAGCGATGGTGTAGCCCAGGCGCCAGCCGGTGATGGAGTAGGTCTTGGATAGCGAGCTGCAACTGATGGTGCGCTCAAACATGCCGGGCAGCGTGGCCATGTACACGTGCTCGTGGGGCGCGTAGACGATGTGCTCGTAGACCTCGTCGGTGATGCAGTAGGCGTCATACTTTTTGCACAGGTCGGCGATAAGGGTGAGCTCCTCGCGGGTAAAGACCTTGCCGCAGGGGTTGGACGGGTTGCATAGAACGATCGCCTTGGGATCGTTGTCGCGGAAGGCCGCCTCCAGGACCTCACGGTCAAAGTCAAAGGTGGGCGGGTTGAGCGGCACGTAGATAGGCTCCGCACCCGAAAGGATCGTGTCGGCGCCGTAGTTCTCGTAGAACGGCGAGAAGATGACGACCTTGTCGCCGGGGTTCGTGATCGTCATCATGGCGGCCATCATGGCCTCGGTGGAGCCGCAGGTGACCACGATGTTCTCGTTGGGGTTGATCGATATGCCCATAAAGTGCTCCTGCTTGGCGGCAAGCGCCTCACGCATGGCCTGGGAGCCCCAGGTGATGGAGTACTGGTGGTAAAGCGGCTTGGGGTCGGTGGCGATGGTGCTGAGGCTATCGAGCAGCTGCGCCGGGGGATCGAAGTCAGGGAAGCCCTGCGACAGGTTGACGGCGCCATACTTGTTGGAGATGCGCGTCATACGGCGGATGACGGAATCGGTAAACGCCGCCGTGCGGTTGGAGAGTTCTTTCATGCCTATCCTTTCGAGCATTGCGTGGAGCAAGTTTACTCCTATGGAACCGGTGGGATTTGCTCGAAACGGCCTCGAAAAACTCTTTTCAAAATTCTTGAAAATTGGGGCTTGCATCGCGTGGCGTTCCTTGCAATAATAGTCGAGCGCGAAGCGCACAGGACACGGTGGGTGTAGCTCAGTTGGCTAGAGCGACGGTTTGTGGTCCCGTAGGTCGAGGGTTCGAGTCCCTTTACCCACTCCGGTTCTTTCTTCGTGTT
>CABUDZ010000122.1 GCA_902490445.1 uncultured Collinsella sp. | reverse complement strand
GAAAAAGAAGGCTTCCATATAAAACAAGGGTTCGCCAACGGGAACTGCCAACAACCGAGCGACCTCGGGCGACGCACACGCGATCTCAAGCGTGCATGGGTCGGTAAACGCGGGCGTGCGGCCCGTCCGGTTGCGCACGAACTCAAAAATGGATTGGTTAGATAGAGGCGCCGTTGATAGATAGGCGTTGTCCTCGTAAACATATATGTTGTTCTCGAGCATGACAGGGACGCCATCGGCAGTACGCACGCGCTCAACGCAGATCAAGTCAGTTCCAACGGGAACACCAAAGAACTGTGCTTCGGTGGAATCCGCCGGCAGTATCTTTCTCGAAATGACACGCGCCCCCGGTTCCATTCCGTTAACGCGGCATGCGTCCGAAAAACTCTGGACGTCATCCTTCTGGCGAATCTTGCGCTTGAGCTTGGGGGCATTGACAAACGTGCCTTTCCCCTGTCGCTTCGTTAGATAGCCCTGTTGGACGAGCTCCTCAATAGCGCGTCGCACGGTAACGCGGCCAACTTTATAGCTCTCAGCCAATTCGAATTCGTTGGGTATCCGCGCACCTGCCTTGTAGGCACCGGAGTTGATTTCGTTTTTGATGATATCGATAACCTGTTGGTACAGCGGTATCGCTGCTTTACCGTCAGTTAGCCCTTCAGTCGGTGGCATATACCCTCTCCAAGCACAATTAAGTCTAAAACGGGCTTAAGGGCATTCAACAAGTCCTTAAGCCCGCATTAGCTTAAAGTATGCTAGGTGTCGCACCAAAATGTCGGCTATTTACTCATCAGACCCGAAAAACGCGCAACTACCGCGCTCCTAAGAAAGCGTGAGCAGCTCCGGCAGCTGGTCGATGATCTTGTCCGCGGCATCCTGGCTAAAGCCAAAGCGCTCCTCGCGCTTGGCAATGACCGTCAGGCCGGCACGCTTGCCGGCAGTGATGCCAGGCACCGAATCCTCAACGCAGCAGCAACGGACCGCAGGCAGCCCCAACAGGTCCAGCGCATGCAGGTAGATGTCGGGCTCGGGCTTGCTCTCCTTAAACTGCTCGCCGCTCACCACATACTCAAAGGCATCCGACAGCCCGCATGCATTGAGCACTTCCTCGATGCTATCCATGGGAGACGAGCTGGCAAGCGCCACGCGAACGCCGCGGCGCGGCAGCTCGCGAATCGTATCCACAGCGCCCGGGTTAATCAAAGCCTGGTAGTCACGCGGACGCTTATGCGCCCACTCGTCCCAACGGGCCAATGCTTCCTCGCCAGTGAAGTGCCCTTTACCGGCGCGCTCAAACCAATCGACCAGCATATGCAGGAAGAACTGATGTGAGGTACCAACCTGCCCGTTCAACTCCTCTTGGGTCAGATTCAACCCAAGCTCCTTGGCAAACGCGGCGGTCTCGCCCAGGTAGTAATACTCGGTATCGACAATGACGCCGTCCATGTCAAAGATAACGGCGTCGAACGGAAATGCGGACACGGCACCCTCCCTAACAAAAGGGCGCCCGCAAGCGGACGCCCGAACCATGCACTATCGGCGATTCTAACCCAGCAGTTGGTCAAGTGCTACCGCGATACCGTCTTCGTTGTTGTTGGCGGTCACCATCTGGGCCACGGCCTTGACTTCATCGACAGCGTTACCCATGGCGACGCCGGTACCAGCCCACTCGATCATGGACTTGTCGTTCTGGCCGTCGCCAAACGAGACGACCTCGCTGGCATCGATGCCGAGCTTGGGCAGGGCACCCTCGAGCGCGCGGGCCTTGTCGATACCGGGCGCCGTGTACTCAAAGTACCAGTCAGCCGTAAACATGCCCGAAAGCGTCTGCTTAAAGGGCGCATACATCTCCTCGTAATGCGCCTGCAGGTAGGCTGGATCGCCCGCCGTCAGCAGCTTGTCCACGGAATAAGCGTCCACGACCTCATGCAAGCTCTCGACCTCACGGATCTTAAGGTCGCACGCATCGCGCTCATACTTGACGATATTCTTCTGCGAACCGTCCGGCAGTGTGATCATGCAGCGATACGAGTCCACGACGTGCAGGTCCCGACCGAGCGAGATCATGGGAATCACGTCGAAATTGCGCAGGTGATCAATCAGGCGATGCAATTCGTCGGCAGGCATAGCCTGATCGAACAGCACCTCATCGGTCTGAGCGTCGACCACATGCGCGCCATTAAAGGCAACTAGCAGACCATCATGGTTCTGAAGGTCGAGCTCCTGCGCCAAGGCGTGCAGCCCCCATGCGGGGCGACCCGAAGCCAAGATGAGCTTAATGCCCGACTCCTGCGCCGCGAGCAGTTTCTCGCGCGTACGCGGGCTGATGACCTTTTGGTCGTTGGTGAGCGTACCGTCGATATCCATTGCGATGGCTTTGATTGCCATATATGTCTCCCTGTCATTGAACAACCTTGTCTGAGTCATCATACAGAACACCCACGGCGGCGCTGTTTGCAACGGGAAAAATGTCATATTGTCCCAAACATGAACGGCGCACCTTCGACGATTGCGATGCCCGTCGAGGCGCCTCCCGATACATTCCATCCTATCCAAATAGCAAAGGGGCCCGCATCCCAACGGATACGGGCCCCTTTCAGCCATACGTTAGTTTACAGCGAAACTTACTTGCGGTGAGCGCGGTAGAACTCGATGAGCGCCTGGGTCGAAGCATCCTGCTCGGCCTTGGCGGCGTCGTCGTGGAAGGCCGGGGTGATCTGCTTGGCAAGCTGCTTGCCCAGCTCGACGCCCCACTGGTCGTAGGAGTCGATGCCCCAGACCGTGCCCTCGACAAACGTGATGTGCTCGTACAGGGCGATGAGCTCGCCGAGTGCAAACGGGGTCAGCGTGTCACCGAAGATCGAGGTCGTCGGGCGGTTGCCCTCAAAGCAGCGGGCCGGGACGATCTGCTCGGGCGTGCCCTCGGCGCGCACCTCATCGGCCGTCTTGCCAAAGGCAAGCGCCTTGGTCTGGGCCAGGAAGTTGCCCAGGAACAGCTCGTGCACGTCCTGACCGCTGTCGGTCGCAGGGTTGGCAGTATTGGCGAAGGCGATGAAGTCGGCCGGGACCACCACGGTGCCCTGGTGCAGCAGCTGGTAGAAGGCGTGCTGGCCGTTGGTACCGGGCTCGCCCCAGAAGATCTCACCGGTGTCGGAGGTCACGGCGCTGCCGTCCCAGCGGACGTGCTTGCCGTTGGACTCCATGGTGAGCTGCTGCAGGTAGGCCGGGAAACGGTGCAGGTACTGGCAGTACGGCAGCACGGCGTGGCTCTTGGAACCGAAGAAGTTGACGTACCAGACGTTGAGCAGGCCCATCAGCGCGACGGCGTTGTTTTCGAGCGGCGTGTTGCAGAAGTACTCGTCGATGGCGTGGAAGCCCTCAAGGAACTGCTGGAAACGCTCGGGGCCGAGCACGACGATCAGTGACAGGCCCACGGCGGAGTCAACGGAATAACGGCCGCCGACCCAGTTCCAGAAACCAAAGGCGTTGGCCGGGTCGATGCCGAAGGCCTCGACCTTCTCGAGTGCGGTGGAAACGGCGACGAAGTGCTTTGCCACGGCCTCGGCGTTCTGCTCATCGGAGCCATCGATGGCGCCCTGAGCCTTGAGCTGCTCGAGCATCCAGGTCTTGACCTCGCGGGCGTTGGTGAGGGTCTCAAGCGTGGTGAAGGTCTTGGAGACGATGATCACAAGCGTGGTCTCGGGATCCAGACCCTTGAGCTTCTCTGCCTGATCGTTGGGGTCGATGTTGGAGATATAGCGGCAATCGATACCGGCGTCGGCGTAGGGACGCAGGGCCTCGTAGGCCATGACCGGACCCAGGTCGGAGCCGCCGATGCCGATGGACACCAGGTGCTCGATCTTCTTGCCGGTAACGCCCTTCCACTCACCGGAGCGCACGCGCTCGGCGAAAGCATACATGCGATCGAGGACCTCGTGCACGTCGGCGACGACGTCCTGGCCGTCAACGATGAGCTGGCCCTTCTCGCTTGCCGGACGGCGCAGCGCGGTGTGCAGGACGGCGCGGTCCTCGGTGGTGTTGATGTGCTCGCCGGAGAACATGGCGTCGCGGCGCTCCTCGAGCTTCACCTCGCGGGCAAGATCGCACAGCAGCTTGACGGTCTCATCGGTCACCAGGTTCTTGGACAGATCGAAGTGCAGGTCACCGGCGTCAAAGCTCAGCTTGTTCACGCGCTCGGCATCGGCGGCGAACCAGGCCTTGAGGTCGATACCCTCGGCCTCGAGCTTCTCCTGATGAGCCTCGAGCGCCTTCCAAGCGGCAGTCGACGTAGCGTCGATAGGTGCGGCAACAGTTGCCATATAGTCCTCCTCAGCATACGGGCGCAAGCCTCCATGCGCCCGGATAATCAGATAGTCCTATTCTAGCGCAGGTCAAGACTACAATCAGCGAGCGTTGCCAATCCGCCCCCCAACGGCAACCGACCAAAAAGGGACAGGTTTATTTTGGCA
>CABUDZ010000121.1 GCA_902490445.1 uncultured Collinsella sp. | reverse complement strand
GGCAAGAATGCCGACAGGGTTCAGCTCACCTTCCCCGAAGACGAGAACGCCTCGGCCGATCGCTTTATCCCCGTTTGGAAAAAAGCGCTGACGGCCGAGGAGTCCCACGCCGACCAGGCAGAAAAGAAGGGGGATACGTTCCAGTGGAAGGATGGCGGGTCCGTCGAGTATAACGGCAGGACGTGGCTCGTCGGAACATACGAGGACAACAGCGGCATCTCAACCATGCTTTTTACCGACGTTGAGCCGGGAAGCGCCTACGTCCTCATCTCGAACTTCGACCAGCACAAGAAAGAAGCCGAGACACTCCTCAACTCCATCGAGTTCCCCGACGACATGAAGAAAGCAGTTGACGAGGCACGCGAAGTCGAGATTTCGAGCATCGAGATCAAGTAACGGGGCACCCGCACGTGCCTATGCGCACCCGCGCACATGCGCTCCATTAAAACAACGGGCGCCCAACCCGGGAAGGGCCGACGACATCGGCCCTCCCCTCTTTTGTGCCCGCGTATATTGCCACTTGTCGGCGCAAATCCTGCCCCCAGAATGGGACACATGGCCCACCCGAACGAGCCGCTCGCGCGTACAGTAAAGACAGGTAATCCATGGGCGATTACAGATCGAGGAGGACACGACCATGAAAAAGAAGGCCTTTGCGATTCTCACCCTCTGCATCAGTCTCTTTGCCGCAGTTGCCCTGGTGGGCTGCGGTGGCAGCGGTGGCGCTACCGGCAGTGGCGGTGGCGGCGGAGCAGAAAAGCCAGCCGTGGATATGAGGACCGACTTCATTTGGTTTAAGGTCGAGGTTCCCGAGGGCGTCGAGATCACCGACGTTGCCGGCAACACCGCCGACAGGGCCCAGTTTAAGTTCACCGAGAGCGAGCATGCGAGCGACCGCTTCATACCCATCTTCGACCCCGATAAGAACGCCGACGAACTGTTCGACTACGAGGCAAAGTGGAAGGCCAACTCCGGATGGACCGAGAGCGACCCCGTTAAATACAACGGCAAGACCTGGCGCAGTGCTTACTTTACGCACTCGGGCGGCGTAACGACCGAGTGCTTTACCGACGTTGAAGGCGGCAGCGTTTACGTGCGCATCGACAACGTCGAGGAGCACAAGGACGCCGTCGAGACCATGATGAAGTCCCTGGAATTTGCCGATGATATCGCCAAGGCCAAGACCGAGGCCATGGACGTCAAGCTCGAGGATATCGAGATCAAGCGCTAAGCGACTGGCGAGCGCAGCGGGAAACACGAGCGCAGCGCAAACAAGCGACGGTACCCCAGCGCTTCGTACTAAGGGAGGGCCGGTAAACCGACCCTCCCTTTCTTATGCCGGCAGCCGACGAACGCGAAGATGCCGGGCGGCAAAACCGCCCCCCCAGCGCGGTAACGGCACAACATGAACAAGCACCCCAGCACGTCCGCTCGCCGATTTATAGCGCCGCGCAGACAATTGAGCCGACACCTTTAAACATCCGGGCAGTAAAGTGACCAAAATAAGTGCATAACCGCACCCTGCGAATGGAGGAGTTATGACCGAACATCATGCCATCAGTCGCCGAGCGTTTACGCTGGGCCTTGGACTCGCGGCGTTGTCGCCACTTGCAAGCCTGCCCGAAACCGCCACGCTGGGCATTAGCCCGCGGACAGCCTTTGCGGACGGCACGGCCGAGTCAGCGGCCACCCTCGACAATTTCGTCATTCGCCTTCGCCCCGCGGGCTATTTTCGCACCGCGAGCGTCAACGAAGACGGCAACGTCATCGGCAACGTCTGCCACCTGTTTAATGACGGCACGTCCAGCAAGCTCATCCTTGAGCACGTAGGGACCGATGCGGACGGCACAAACTGGTATGCCATCCGCACCCTGCTCAATTTCGAAGAGCACAAGAAGACGGGCTACAGCATTTGGTCGGTCGATGGCGACTCGGACAAAGATGGAAAGGTCATCCACGTATGGAGTGGCGAGTACGACCATAAGGACAGCCGCGCCTATACGTTCGACCGCCAGTTCGACGGAACTTATATTATTCGAGACCGCATATACACGAAAAACGGTATTAACTACCTGGCCATAGAATCGAAAGGCAAAGACCAAGACAACAACAAGATTTGCCAAAAGAAATATTCCATTCCGTGGGAGCTCGAGCTTGTCGGCTACAGCATGGACAAGACCAATGCCACAGTTAGCAGCATCGACTGGACCACGTATAGCAGCTACGTCGACGGACCATGTTGGATGAGCCACGTCGAAGGCAACAAGTACCTCGACGAGCTGAGCATCCCGGGCACGCACGATTCGGGAACTTGCAGCGTGGACAACGACACCGAACCCCAATCCTCGCAAGCAAAGTGCCAGCAGGACTACATCCCCACGCAGTTGCTCGAAGGCATTCGCTATTTTGATATCCGACTCGGAAAAGGCAACGACCCCGGCATCGACCATGGAAGTTGCTACCTGCTCAAAAAAGACGGGCACTTCATGCATCTTTCCGATGTCGTTGGCTACTTCAAAAAGTTTTTGAACGAAAATCCGTCAGAAGCGCTCATCATGCTTGTATCCCGAGGCAACAACGAGGCTACTGACGAGAGCCTTACGACGGCTTTCGCCAAGGTTTTGGACGACAACCCCAAACTGTTCTATACGTCGAGCCGCGTTCCCACACTGAACGAGGTGCGCGGAAAGATCGTCCTGCTGCGCCGATTTGGACTCGCCGGCGACAGCGTAAGCGGCCACACGTGGGGCCTCGACCTAACCGAATGGGACAACAAAATCGCAGCACACCCCAGCAGCTCCTCTATGTGTCTCGTCCAAAACGCGCAAGGCTTTGAAGCCGCAGGGGAAACAGGCGACAAAAAAGCCTATTGCACCAAGGTATATGCCCAGGACCATTACGAATGCACCGGAACCGACAAGATCAGCTGGGTCGATATGGCCCTGCAGGAGACGGCTAAGCTCACCCGCAACGAGGTAGATGTCGAGGACGATAACGGGGCCAAGGAGCAAGTCCTGGAGCGCTGCTGGTCTATCAACTACACCAGCTGCACGAATCACAAGCAAGGAAGCAACCCATTTACCGCAGCGCGAGTAGTCAACGAGCATCTGTACAAGAGCCCGTACATCAACCCCAGCGACAACGAGGAAACAAAGTCAGATTACCTCAAGCACATTGGCATCATCGCATCCGACTTTGTTGATGCGGCGCTGGCCCGGAGCATCTACCAGCGCAATTACGATTACGATACACAGCACAAGCAGACAGCTTCGTACTACCTCCCGAGCCGCATGCGCATGACGTACGGCGACTCGCTGAGCGATGCCTCGCTCCAGGATGGCAAGACCGTTGGCGAGGGCCATTTCCGCCTTGTCGACAGCAGCAACGTACTCAACGTGACGGCTTCGGGCCATGCGTTTGCCATCGAATATGTGGATGTCGACGCCTTGGGCAACGAGACCGTTACGGAGCTGCGGGGCTCCGTGCCCATCGATATCGATCCACGCGCGCTGACACCCCACTTTGAGGGGCTCGAAGGCCTTAAGGCCGGCGAGGACGTGCGCGCCAAGATTGCGGCATCACTCGAGGGCAAGCTCGAAACCGATGCCTGCACGGCCCAGCTCGAGTTTGTGCACGACGCGAACGGCGCTCCGGGCACGGCAATGGCCGAGGGCGAAACATTTGCCGCAGGGACGTACTGGGTGCGCGCGAAAGGCCTTTTGGGCGACGCGGCACAGAACTACACGCTCGCCAGCGATGGAGCCGCAAGCTTTACCGTAGCGGCCTCGGGCAGTGCAGGCGGCACCGGCAGCGGCACGGGTTCCAACGCAGGCGGCGCCGACAAGAACGGCAAGGGCAACAAGAGCGACCAGGGCAAGAACTCGGCCGGAAAACTCGCCGACACGGGCGACGGCTCCGGCATTGCCGCCGGGCTCGCCGCTGCCGCCGTGGCGACAACGGTCGCTGGCGCTGCAATGCTTGCCAGTGACCGCGACAATACCGAGGACGTTAACGAATAGGCAAGCCAGTCTTTTGGGCGCATCAACTCAATCGGGGCGCAGAATACCGTTCTGCGCCCCGATTTTCACCTTGGCCCAAACGTCGCCATAGGCTACATCACCATGTTCAGCGCGTTAACAAACTCCTGGGCCTTCGCACGGCTGCTCAGGCTAAAGACGCAAGCAGTCAACAGCCTGTTACGCAGAAAAACATCGCGGCCTTTGATTCTATTGACGCCCGTAATGTCCTTAAGATAGACAATTTCGGTGTGCTTGCCACCAAAAGCGCCCTTCTTGAGCACCTCAATACGGTTGGGGTAGACCTTAACGTCTTTAAACCTACCCGAACCTTTGTCCTGGAACAGCAAAGTGTTGTTATCTATGCGTGTCACTCCCGCGGGGTTCGCTAAAACTGCCTCTATGGCCACATTTTAGTCACCGCAAGGCTCCCATGCGAAGGTGCCAGACAGCACAGCAATTCGTGTCCGCGCGAGGCTTTAAACTAAATGCGATAAAGATGCCTGCCACAAGAGGAAAGTGGGGCGACAGTGA
>CABUDZ010000120.1 GCA_902490445.1 uncultured Collinsella sp. | reverse complement strand
AAAACCAGAACAGGTCAGAAGCAAAATTAACTCCTGACCTGCGATTTTTCTGGTGCCCCCGGGCGGATTCGAACCGTCGACACCCGCTTTAGGAGAGCGGTGCTCTATCCCCTGAGCTACGGAGGCATGTTGTATTAGTGTAGCAGATTTACGCCGCTGTAATGCAGCGTATACCCACTCTTCGAAGTTGCGGTGGAACAGCCCTCCGGAAAGTGCGTCCCACTATCCAGGCAAATTCTGGGTCAGACTTTCCCCATGGGACCTCGCTGGGAAACTGTGTCCCAGAATTTCGACTCGAAACGGGACACGGTTTCCCAAACGGGCCCGTTCCGGAAACTACATCCCGCAATCGGCACTCGAACCGGGATGCACTTTCCCGATCGAGCCTCATGGGAAACCGCGTCCCACTTTAGGGGGGCGCTCTTTAATGGCTAGTTGCCTTTGTGGAAGAGGTTTTTGATAACGGAGGGGATGCTCTTGGCGCCCTTAGCCGTCACATCGATAAAGTCAGGCGAACGCACGAGCTTATCCTCGTCGACGTACTTGCGGACCGCGCGCAACGTCTCTTTGTCGTCGCGCGTCGAAAACGTAAAGTGACCGTTGTCCTTGGTGAAGATGGCAAAACGCGTAATCTTCTTGGTGCCGCGCAAAACCTCGGCGGCAATATAGTCGACCTCGTCCCACGGGATTTGGATATAATCCTCGGGATTACGCTCGTTATAGTACTCAAACGCCTTATTGCCCACCATCACGTTACCGTGACTGGCAAGCCCCATCAGGCAGGTTGCCGGCGTTGCCAGATCGACCGTGCTGTTCTGAGATTGCGCCATACGCGCCTCGCCCTCCAATAAAAACAATCGGACCGCATCCAGTGTACCCACCGGGTGCGGTCCGTTTCAATGGCTCAAAAGCCCTTGCCTAGCAACTCTCGGTCTTAAGCCGAAGCGTGCTTACATGAAGCCGCAGACGCGACCGATGATGCCGACGGCGAAGAGAGCCAGGATGATGACGATCGGGCTGACCTTCTTCTTGAGGAGCTTGCAGACCAGAAGGGTCAGGCACACGGCGGCAAGGCCGGGGATGAGCTGATCGAGGTTGGCCTGAAGCGTGGTGACCTTCACCGGGTCGAGTGCGTTGGCACCGACAGAGCTGTACATCGTCAATGCCTGCTTGATGCCCTCAGAACCGGCGGGCAGGTTGGCCCAGTCGATATAGGCGCCAGCGGACTGCGTGACCTTGGAGACGACCGGGGTGAAGGAGATGGACACCCAGCGCTCGACCAGGGCGCCGATGATGAACATACCCAGGATGGAAGCACCCTCGGTGACCTTGCCCATCAGACCGCCGGAGAGGTCCTTGGCGATGGAGGAGCCGACCTTGTAGCCAAACTCCTGCGTGTACCACAGGAAGGCGTAACGGATGATGTTCCACGCGAAGAAGAACAGCAGCGGACCGGCGATGCTGCCGGACAGGGCCAGGGAAGCGCCCAGTGCACCCAGAATCGGGCGAAGGGTGAACCAGAAGGCGGGGTCGCCGACGCCGGCGAGCGGGCCCATCATACCGACCTTGACGCCCTGAATGGCGACGTCGTCAATCGGAGCACCGTTGGCGCGCTCCTCCTCGAGGGCGAGGGTAACGCCAATGACGGGGGCGGAAACATAGGGGTGGGTGTTATAGAACTCCAGGTGGCGCTTAAGAGCGGCAATCTGGTCATCCTTGCTGGTGTAGAGCTTCTTGATCGCAGGGATCATTGCGAAGCACCAGCCGCCGTTCTGCATACGCTCGTAGTTCCACGAGCCCTGAAGGAACTGATGACGGAAGCAAACCTTCTTACGGTCAGCCTTGGTGAGCTGAATCTTGTTCTCTGCCATATGTATCACTCCCCTCCTACTCGTAATCGTTCAGAATGTCGCCGAGCGGGTCACCGGAGCCACCGCCCATGCCGCCACCCTGCTTGGCCAGATCCTTAAGGCCAAGGTAGATGAGGGCAAGGGAGATGCCGATGAGGCCAAGGGCGATCAGCGTGAGCTGAGGGATGGCAGCAAGGACAAAGCCGAGGATGAAGAACGGCCAGGTCTCCTTGGTGGCCATCATGTTGATGACCATGGCGTAACCGACGGAAGCGACCATGCCGCCGCCGACAGCCATGCCGCCGGACAGCCAATCGGGCATAGCGTTAAGCGCGTTGGTAACGGCCTCGGCCGGGATGATGCACAGAAGTACTGCCGGGATGGCGATACGAACACCCTGCATGAGGATGCCGGCGTACTGCCAACGCTCGATGCCGGCGAAGTCGCCCTTCTCGGCGCAGGCGTCCATGCCGTGAACCATAGCGGTAGCCAGGGTACGGCAGATCATGGTCAGGAACAGGCCAGCGACCGACAGCGGGACGGCGACGGCGATGGCGGCGGTAACGGCCTTGGCCGAATCGGTGGCGCCACCGTTGAGGGCGAGCACCATGATGATCGAAGAAGCGACCGAGGCCAGAGCGGCGTCAGGCGCGACGGCGGCGCCGACGTTAGCCCAGCCAAGGGCCATCATCTGGAGCGAACCGCCCAGGAGGATGCCCTCCTGAAGGTGACCGGTTACGAGACCGATAAGCGTGCATGCCACGAGCGGCTGATGGAACTGGAACTCATCCAGAATGCCTTCCATACCGGCAAGCAACGCGACAATCGCAACAAGCAGAATAGTGATTGCAGACATGTATCGGACCCTCCTTTACTATGCTTGAGCGGCCAGTTCGGCCTTAGCTTTCTTCAACATGGCGTCGAGATCCTCGGAGGAATCCGAAGGAACCTTGCGGACCTCGAACTTGACGCCCTTGGCCTTGAGAGCCTCGATGGTCTTGACATCGTCATCGCCCATAGCGACAGCGTTAGTGACGACGACCTTGCCCTTGGAGTGGGCCATGGAACCGATGTTGGCTTCCTTGATGTCGACGCCGGCCTCGATGGCCCTGAGCAGATCCTGCGGGTTCTCGAACAGCAGCATCGCCTTGGTGTCGCCAAAGCGCGTGTCCTTGACGACCTCGGCCATCTTCTTGATAGGCACGACGTTGGCGTGGACTCCCGGAGGGGCAGCCTGCTCGATCATGGTCTTGCGGAGCTCGTCGTGAGCAACGCCGTCGGAGACCACGATGATGCGGTTGGGGTTGATCTGCTTGGTCCACGTGGTGGCCACCTGACCATGCAGCAGGCGCGTGTCGATACGGACGTGGGCGATCTTGATGTGCCCGTCGCCGATCACCGTTCCCGGAGGAATGGCACCCGCAGGAGCAGCGGCGGCCGCAGCCGGCTTCTTCTCCTCGGGCTCCAGAGACTCGGGCTTGACGCGCACGCCGGCCTTAGCCTCAGTCACGAGATGTTTTGCGATCGCATGTGCAGTGTTCTTTGCGTCAAAGCGCTGCGAATATGCCTCGATGAGCATAGGCAGGTTGACACCGGTGACGATAGCCCAGGAATCGTGGCCCTCGATGAGCCCGCTGATCTGGTTGAACGGCGTGCCGCCCCACAGATCAACGAGGAAGAGCACCTGCTCCTGGTCCTCGAAGGAAGCGATTGCCTCCTCGACCTTGGCACGGAAGTCGTCGGGGCCCATGCTCGGCTCGAGCGAGACCACGGCAACAGACGGCTGATCGCCAAAGACCATCGAGCCCGTCTGCTTGATTCCAGCCGCCAAGTCACCATGGCTAGCAAGAACAATACTTACCATCACATAACCTCCTTTTTGTCTACGTATTTCCTACACGACAATAAAGGAGTATACCTGTTCGCCTTGTGGATTTATAGCTAAATTCGCAAACGGTTGCATTATTTGTTTAAACGTCTAAGTTTGTTACAAATTGATTACGTTGCTGATTTACAGCTCATTGCCTACTAAAACGTGATTTCCCAATTACTTTCACAGATATATACAGACACTCTGTTCATTAACGCCGCTTTTAGGTTAATCCCAATGCGCCTGCGTGCCGCTATTTTGTTTAAACAGACATAACTTGACTAATTGTATAACTTATGCTCTAGCGCAAGTAGTCGTTGGGGACGTTCTTAAACGACTAGTCAAACAAGAACGTCCATTACAGTCGAAATTGTCAGCCCGGGCCCGTCTCGGGCTACGATTGAGGCGCGCCCAGAACGGGCCGCCGACCGGGCGCCCGCGCACGGCCGAACGTCCCTGCCCCCGAGAGGGCCCGTTGGGTGCTGCCGGCGCGGGACGCGCCGCCCCCGACGGCTGATAGGAAAGTGCCGGGCAGAGGCCGCGGCTGGTAATGTGAGTGCCGAGGGGGAGGCCATCCGGTCGAACGACTACCGGAAGGATACCACCGTGAAAGCGCCATCCACCAGGCCCGCGGCCGTGCTCGGCCTGGACGTCGGCAAGTCCTCCCACTGGGCCTGCCTTATCGACCGCGGCGGGGAGGTGCTGGCCAGCGCCCCCGTCCGCAACCGGGAGGCCGAGCTCGACGCGCTGTTCGCCTCCGCGCCCGCCGGCACGCTCGTCGTCGTCGACCAGTTCCGCAACATAGGGTCCCTCGCCGTGAGGCGGGCCCGCGCCGCGGGGCTCGGGGTCGCCCACCTGCC
>CABUDZ010000119.1 GCA_902490445.1 uncultured Collinsella sp. | reverse complement strand
GCGGTCTTTCATGCAGCAGGGGCTCTCAATGTTTTATGTCCTGCTCATATCGTCTCTGCCGACAGTGGGGGACAGTCCTTGCAGCTTTTTGCGAAGAGTGTCCCCAACGACTAGTCATTTAAGAACATCCCCAGTGACTGGCCAATGACTAGGCGAGGGCGGCCATGATGGTGCGGGCGACGCCGTCGTGGTCGTTGTCGTATTCGGTGATGGCGTCGGCGGCCTCGCGGTCTTCGGACTCGGCGTTGATCATGGCCATGCCGTGGCCCGCTGCCTGCAGCATGGGGATGTCGTTGATGTTGTCGCCGAACGCCCAGGCGTCGGCGAGACGCTCGCCCAGGTATTCGCATAGCCACGTGAGGGCTGTCCCCTTGGTGGCGCCCTCACCCATGACCTCGATATTCATGGCGTAAGAACGCGTGACCTCAATGCCTCCGAGCGTGTCGAGCGCCGCCGCGATGGCGTCGCGATCGGCCGGGTCGTGCCAGTACATGGCGATGCGTTCGAGCGTTTCGACCTCGTCGATCTTGCTGTCGATATCCGTGTCGATCGGTGTTCGTGTGCGCTTGAGCGAAGCCGCGATGTGGGAGTCACCGCCGCAGAACTCATCCAGGCGCCCGTAAAGCGAGCGGGGGAGGAAGCACTGTCCATCCGCGAAGATATCGAAGGTCACATCGTGGCCGGCGGCAATGCGATGGATGCGGTGGGCAATGCCGCAATCGAGCGGACGGCTCAAGATGCGCGTGGCGCACGAGGCGTCGGTGGGCACATCGTCGTCGAGTTGCCAGACGCTGGCGCCGTTGGCACAGACCGCGTAGTGTACGGCGGGATGGGCGAGAATGGGCTCAAAGATGCCCGACAGCGGACGCCCCGTGCAGGGAACAAACTCGATGCCACGACGTGCGAGCTCGTCGAGCATTGCCCAAGTGGCGTCGCTCATCTGCTTATCGCTCGTCAGCAGTGTTCCGTCCATATCGGAAAACACAATCATTTGATGCAGCCCTTTCTATTGGCAAAAAAGCGTGGCCAAGGGCTTGGGTCCCTGGCCACGCTCAAGATCTATAACGGTCCGCGTCCTATCGGTCGGCGAGTGGCTTGTACTCCAGCGGCTCGATAACCGGGCGATACGCGGGACGGATGATGCGGTGCGCGCAGAAGAGCTCTTCCATGCGGTGCGCCGACCAGCCGGCCATGCGGGCGACGGCGAACAGCGGCGTAAAGAGCGTCTCGGGCACGCCGAGCATCTTGTAGATAAAGCCTGTGTACAGGTCGATGTTGGCGCAGATGGGCTTGGTCATGCCGTGGTCGCGCATGACCTGGGGTGCCAGGCGCTCGATGCGCTCGATGAGTGCGAACTCTTCGCCCAAGTCCTTCTTGGCTGCCAGTGAGCGCGCGTAACGGCGGCAGACCTCGGCGCGCGGGTCGCTGAGCGTATAGACGGCGTGGCCCATGCCGTAGATGAGGCCCGTGCCGTCGAAGGCCTGCTTGTCGAGGATCTTGCCCAGGTAGGCCGCGACCTCGTCCTCGTCCTCCCAGTTGGAGACATGCGAGCGGATGTCCTCGTGCATAGACACGACCTTGGCATTGGCACCGCCGTGGCGCGGGCCCTTGAGCGAGCCGATAGCCGCGGCGTAGGCGGAATACGGGTCGGTGGCCGAAGACGACAGCACGCGGCAGGCGAAGGTGGAGTTGTTGCCGCCGCCGTGCTCGGCATGCAGCATGAGCATAACGTCGAGCAGCATCGCTTCATCGCGGGTGAACGCCATGCCGCCGCGCAGGACCTGTAGGATGGTCTCGGCGGTGGAGAGACCGGGCGTGGGGTGCGGCACGTGAACCTCGGAGCCGCGAAGCTTGGCGACCGAGGCCATGTGTGCGAAGGCGGCGATGCGCGGGAGACGTGCGAGCATGGAAATGGCGACGTCGATCTCATGCTCGGGCGTGATCACGTCTGGTTCGGCATCGAAGGCGTAGAGCAGCAGTACGGCGCGCTGGAGCACGTTCATGATGCTCGACGACACCGTGGTCATAGGGAACTCTTTAACGTACTCGTCGCTCAGATGTCTAAAGGCGCCCAGGCGCTCGCAAAAGCCGTCGAGCTCTTCCTTGTTGGGCAGCGAACCCGTGATAAGCAGATAGGCGACTTCCTCGTAGCCGTAGCGATTCTCGGCCTGGGCATTGTTGACCAGATCCTCGATGCTGTAGCCGCGCAGCGTGAGCTTGCCCTGATCGGGCACGACCTTTCCGTCGACCTTGTTGTAGCCGTGCACATCCGAGATACGAGTGAGGCCCGCGACCACGCCCGAGCCGTCGGCATTGCGCAGGCCGCGCTTGACGTTATGCTCGACGAACAGACCCTCGTCATACGGATTAGTCGGCATGCCGTGGTAGAGGTTTTCGCTCTCGGGCGAAATCTGGCGGCTCGCCTCATAATCCAAGACCAGGCGGCTCAGATGGTCATCGAAGCGGTAGTAGATTTTCTTGGCGTCGTAAGCCATGCGCGCTCCTCTCGGGGCCGTGTGGGGGCGGCGTGCTTGGGTGTAGATGCGCCGGCCTGTTCCCGCACGGCCTGTTCGCTACAGGCGGTACATAAAGCTAAAGACGTCCTCGCGCTGGATGGACACGTTGACGCCCGAAAGCTCGCCGGCCTCGGCCAGCGCCTTCTGCAGCTCGGCGAAGTCGAGCTTAGACTCGGCGGTGTCGGCCAGCATGGTCATGGTGAAGATGTCCTCGATAATGGACTGCGTGATGTCGCGGATGTCGACGTTGGCCTCGCCCAGAACACGGGTGACGCCGGCGACGATACCGGGGCGGTTCTTGCCAAGGACGGTGATGACGATGCGGGAGGACGAGATCTCGGCCATGGGAAACCCTTTCGCGTGATTGCGGCGCGCGCGGGGCGCTCCGCTACGGTACAGTGTTCATCATTGTACCTGTCTGGCGCAAAAAAGGCGCGCTCGCTGCGGCGTTACATGCCTGCAACATGAGCGTAAGGGGGAAGGCCGTACGGGGAAGAGCCGTCTGGCGCGTGTCCGGCTCGTGTTGGGTTGATTTCCGATCTCAGCCGAACACATTGAGCGGACAGGCCGTTCCCGCAGTCAGCCGAACGCCTCCGACGGCTGATTCCGAACTGGAAGCGGAGGGCATCCCCGCCCTTCGGTAGGGGATACCGCTCCGCGGCGCATGCCGCGGGCGGCGCCCCTATCGGACCACCGTGACCTCAGTTGGGATGGGCCCAGCACTGCCGCGTACTCGGTGAGCTAGAGCCAACTGTTCGTCTTCACGTCGCGTATGGCGATATTTCGGTCGTCCGGCTCGGTGATGCCGTAGCCGAACGCCTGGAGCGTCTCGATGGACTCCTGGATCCTCTGTTGGAACATGGGACCCGGATCGACCCTCGGCCCGAGGTGCCCGCGCCAAAGGCACGGCGTGGCGCGCAGCATGTTATGGATTTTGGAGATGGGCTCGATGTCGGCGTAGACGTTGAGCGTCGCCATGGCGTCCTTGTGGCCGAGGATCGATTGGAGCGCCTTGATATCGCCGCCTTGGCGGATCCACTGCGTTGCGAACGTGTGGCGAAGGCCGTGGAACGTGATCAGCTCGTCGTTGGTGCCCATGAGGCCGTTGGTCTCCGAGAACGTCTTGAACGCCCTGCGGATATAGCTTGTCGTCGCGAAGGTCGCGCCCGGCTCCGACAGGATGTAGCAGTCCCCGATCTCGACCGCCCCGGTAAGGCCGCGCAAGCGCAGCTTTCCGCAGTCGATCTCGTGGGTCTCCTTCAGGAAGGGGAGTAGGCCGACCGGGTCGATGGGGATACCCCTGGCGTCATGGGTCTTGGTGTCCTTGATGAACGAACCCATTCCCTTCGCGTACGCCACCGAGTGTCTGATCGAGATCAGGCCCGTCTCGAAATCCACATCGCACCACCGAAGGCCGCAGACCTCGCCGATTCGCATCCCCGTGTGCAGGGCGAGTACGACCGCCCTCTAATCCTCGGCGGACCAATCGAATCCGAACTCCTTTCGGGCATCCTCTTCGCTCATGACTTCGAGAAGGTCTCCGGGTTGGCAACGAAGGGCGAGGCATAGCTGCTCGAGTGTGTTGAAGCGAATGCCGCGAATATGCCCTTTTTTAATACGGGACAGGTTCACGGGCGTGGTTCCAATCCTTTCGGCAAGTTCGTTCGAGGAAATCTTTCGCTCGGCCATGATCTTGTCGAGGCGAACAATTACGGGCATGGCGTTTCCTTACGCAATCTCGTCGGAGTCGAGGTACAGCTCTCGGGCGTACGAGAAGAGCTGGGAAAGCATGAACAGGACGATGCCGAGAACCAGAGATGTCCAATCGAATGATGAAGCGATCTCTTGGGCGCCGACGGCCCCCTCGCCGCCAAACATCGAAACGGAGGTTTTGAGTGAGCCGGCGTAGAGGCTGGTGGCAGCTTGAACAACGAAGAGAATGTCGAGCACCTTCAAGCATGTCGCAGACCCTTTCTTGAAGGGGTCTCCGCTCTTGATCGTCCACACGAGAACGGCGCTGAGGATGGTCGTAGCGATACCGATGACGGCAGGGACCAATGTCGAGATCGCAAGGGCTGG
>CABUDZ010000118.1 GCA_902490445.1 uncultured Collinsella sp. | reverse complement strand
GACATGTTCACGCATCAGCTAAACATTATCAGCGTAGTAATTATCTGATGCGGGTTAGCACATACAGCTAGCCCGTACGATAACGGGCGGCTGATGAAGATGAGGGCCGTCGAGCGCAACCGACGGCCCTCATTTTTATGTCTAGGAAGTTCTTTTTAGAGGAGGAAATGTAATGAACGGAGTTTTGCTCATGGTTGTGGCCGCGGCGGTGCTCGCCTGCGGCTATCTGGGCTACGGCCGCTGGCTGGCCAACAAGTGGGGCGTTGACAAAGAGGCCCTCACGCCGGCCAAGCGCATGAAGGACGGCAAGAGCTTCTCGCCCGTCTCCGCCTTTACCGCGTTCTCGCACCAGTTCAGCTCGATCTGCGGTGCTGGCCCTGTCACGGGTACGATCGTCGCCATGGCCTTTGGCTGGCTGCCCGTCGTGCTCTGGGTCCTCGTCGGCGGCATCTTCTTTGGCGCCGTCCACGACTTTGGTGCTCTGTACGCTTCGATGAAGAACAACGGCAAGTCGCTCGCTCAGCTCATCGAGAAGTACATCGGCAAGACCGGCCGTCGCCTGTTCCTGCTGTTCTGCTGGCTGTTCTGCATCATCGTCATCGCCGCCTTCACCGACATGGTCTGCAAGACGTTCATGTTCACCCCGGCCGTTGACGCTTCTGGTGCTGCTACCGGTGCCATCGACTTCACCAAGTCCTATGCCGCCGGCTGCGCTGGTACCATCTCCATCCTGTTCACCTTCGTCGCTATCGCCTTTGGTTGGGCCCAGAAGAAGTTCAACCTCACCGGTGCTACCGAGTTCGTCACCGGCGTGGTCCTCATGGTTCTCATGTTTGCCGTCGGTATGCAGTTCCCGGTCTACCTGGATAAGTTCCAGTGGTTCGCCGTCGTCATGGTCTACCTGGTCTTCGCTGGCGCTATGCCCATCCAGATGCTCAAGACCCCGCGTGACTACCTCACTTCCATCATGATGATCGTCATGATCGTTTGCGCTGTCCTCGGCATCGTCGTCCTGGGCGTCAACGGCCAGGCCACCATCACCGCTCCGGCCTTTACCGGCTTCTCCAGCGCTTCTGGCATGATGTTCCCGGTCCTGTTTGTTTCCGTTGCCTGCGGTGCCCTCTCCGGCTTCCACAGCCTCGTTTCTTCTGGTAGCTCCTCCAAGCAGGTCGAGAAGGAGCAGGACGCCGTCAAGGTCGGTTATGGCGCCATGATCGTCGAGTCCTTCGTCGGCATCCTTGCCATCATCGTCGCCGGCATCATGTTCTCCGATATGAACACCGCCGGCACCGGTGCCCTCAACGCCGGCGTCGCTTCCACCCCGTTCCAGATCTTCGCCGCTGGCATCTCCCGCGGTATGCAGGCCTTCGGTGTTGACGGCACGCTCGCTACCGTCTTCATGACCATGAACGTCTCCGCTCTGGCCCTGACCTCGCTCGATGCCGTCGCCCGCATCGCCCGCACCTCGTTCTCCGAGTTCTTTGCCCAGACCAACGACGCCCTGGCCATCGAGTCCAAGGCCGGCTACATGAAGGTTCTCGGCAACCCCTGGTTCGCCACGGTCGTCACCCTGCTTCCCGGTCTCGCCCTCGCCTTTGGCGGCTATGCCAACATCTGGCCGCTCTTTGGTGCTTCCAACCAGCTGCTCGGCGGCATGACCATGATCACCCTCGCCGTGTTCTGCAAGTGCACCGGCCGCAAGGGCTGGATGCTCTACGTGCCCGTCGCCTTCCTGCTCTGCTGCACCTTCACCTCGCTGGTCCAGAGCGCCATGGGCTGCATGACCGCTGTCCAGGCTTACGGCTTCTTCGGCACCATCCCGGCTACCGCCACCACGGCCGCCGTCTCCGTCGCCGCCACCAAGGGCTTGCAGCTCGTTTTCGCCGTCCTGCTGATGGTCCTGGGCCTCATCGTCGCCGTCAACTGCCTCAAGGAGTTCTTCGGCAAGGAGGCCGGCTCCATGCCCGACGAGGAGCCCGAGTGGTCCGAGATGGGCAAGGCCGAGTACGGTCGCGCCGCTGCCGCTGAAGCTCCTGCCGACGCCGAGGCCGCCAAGGCCTAGTCGGTCGGACGGGTTGAATCTCCCATCTATTTGACTCGGAAAGACCGGGTCCGCAATCAAGCGGACCCGGTCTTTTTTCTTGTGAGAACAGGTGGTGCAAGGGCGTTCTCGCAGATGTTTTGCGTGGATAGGCTCGTGCGTTGTACCATATGGACGTATATGTGTGCATATGAAAGGGGCCCCGTGGCCAAGACGGTATATTCCGATAATCAAAACAATGTCGATGCTCTGGCTGAGCGTCTGAGCAGCCAGACATCGCTTTCTGCCGAGCGCGCCAAGCTGGTTGCCTACGACCTGCTCTGCCGCAAGGCGCTCAAGATTAAGTCGAGCGCGCTGGCGCAGATTTTCCGCTCCGTCGATAAGGAATGCGACACCAAGGCGATGCGCGATGAGCTTATCGCGGCAAATATCGTGACCAAGATCGAGGGCAGCGGCATTAACGGGCGCCCGGCGTTCTATACCATCAATGTCGAGATCCGCGATGCCCAGGAGCAGCCTGCCGAGTCCGTCGAAGATTTTGTCGTCGAGGATTCCGCTGACGTGCCTGCTGTGGAAGAAGCTGCTCCGCGTGAGCATGTCGATACCGATGAGTTGCTCGATGAGAACGTCGTGCGTGCCTTTACGGCCAAGGCAGGACGCGGCGGTTTTGGCGGGGGTGGCAAGCGCGATGCGCAGCGCCGCGCCCAGCAGGAGCGCTTCCGTCGTGCCGTTGCTCAAAAGGGTGAGACGGATGCCGAGGCTGTTGAGAACGAGGTTGCTGCCGAGTCGCAGAGGCCCGCGAAGGAGCAAAAGCCCGTGGAGGCCCAGGAGCTCCAGCGTCGCCGTGGTGCCCACTTTAAGGCTGCGCAGCAGGATGTCGCGCATGAGGTTGAAGAGCCTTCCGAGGCTGCAGACGATGTTGAGGAGTCTGCCAAGAAGGCTCCGGGTTCATGCCGTCCCGGGCGTGGTTTTGCGAGGCGCGCGTATCCCGTAAGGCGTCAGGAGAAGGGCGAGCCGGCTCCGACCGCTCAGGCCGAGAAGGCCGAACAAACCGAGAAAACCGTTGAGCCGGCGGCTCGCGAGCAGAAGCCTGTTGAGCCGCAGCTTGAGGTTGCTGCCGAGGCCAAGGGCGAGCAGCCTACTGATGGGCAGACGGAGCAGGGCGCGTCGAGCAGGCCTCGCCGCCGTCGCCATCGCGGGGGTCGCAGTTCCCATGCCGAGACTGCAGCCGAGAAGACCACGCCGCAGGACGAGGATGCGAAGGCCGAGGTTTCTTCGGGGCAGCCTAAGCGCCAGCCGGCGAAGGAGAGCAAGTCCGATCGTCCGCAGAAGCAGGCGTCTATGCCGAAGCGCGAGCGCAATTCCCAAGGCGATTCTAAGCGCAGGTCTCAGAAGAAGCCGGAGTCTGCCGCAGCAGATGCTGCTGCCCAGCAGCCCGAGTCGGCCGTCCACGGCGAGGTATCGGCGTTTGCCCTTGCCCGCGTTTTAGGCAGGCAGCTGCTCAAAGTTGTCCCTACGCCTACGGCGCTCTCTAAGATCAAGGAGCAGCAGACACAGATCGTAAAGGTCGAGGGCAAGGACGGCAAAAAGGCTCCGCAGCGCACTCAGCACAACGAGATGTCCAACCGCAAGATTGCCGAGGAAATCGCAATCATCCAGGCTTGGATCGAGCAAAACCGAGGTGCCGATACGCCGGTTGCCTCGCGCCGCCAGCGTGCCTACCAGATTTTTAACGACGAGAAGGCTTTTGACGGCAAGCACGGCGAGCGTCTAATTCGGCGTATGACCGAAAAGGGCATCAGCATGCAGGCGATTAAGGTCGCCCCCAACCGCCCCGTGCACTTTACGGGTTTCTTTACGCTGGGCGCCGATAAGCCGTTCATTATGGTCGAGAACCTGGACACCTATGACGAGATCGTCAAGCTCCTGCGCGGCCGCAAGCACGCTAAGCTCTTTGGCATCAAGGTGGGCGGCGTGATTTTTGGCGGCGGATGCAAGGCGAGCGTCTCGCATGCCCTGGACGATTATCTGGCTGAGATCGGCTATCGCTTTAACTACGTCTACTACGTGGGCGATATCGACCGCGAGGGCGCGCGCATCGTCGAGCAGGCTCGCAATGCCAATGTGGTTGAGATTCGCCTGCATGCCGGCATGTACCGCGCCATGCTCGCCGAGCATAAGCGTCGCGTGAAGGCCGGCGGCGAGTGCGAGCCCGCGGCTGCCAACCAGGGCGTGCCGCAGAACTTGGCGGCGACGATCAAGGATCTGCCCATGGTCACGCGCGTGCAGTTCCGCAATGTGCTGCGCGAGGGCGGGCGCATTCCGCAGGAGATTCTGATGACCGCCGACTATCGGGATGGCGACTCGGGAAGCTTCGACCGCATGCTGAACAACTAAATTCCGCCGGCCCCGGGAGAGCGGGGACACCGGCTTAGGTTTCCTGCTCTACAGTCCTGCTCACGACGGAGGCCACATTAAGTGGCCTCCTGTTCGTGCGGAACTCGCGATAAACCTAAGCCGGTGTCCCCGCTCTCCCGGGGCCTGTCGTGGCTTGGCCGTTGCATGCGGCTCGCTTTTCGGAACGGGGCTGACGGACACGTTCCGAAATCTACCACCGTCGCTGTGCAGGGTGTCTATAAAGAGCCGTGGCCAAAAAACATCAAA
>CABUDZ010000117.1 GCA_902490445.1 uncultured Collinsella sp. | reverse complement strand
GCCAGACCGGAGGGGCGCCGGGGGCGGGAATCTGGGCGTACACATTTCCTACACATATTAAAACCCTGCTTACGTTTGCCAGCCGTTCTCTACCGCTCACCGAGGGCCTCTTTATAGTGAAGCGTCATATGGCTAAAGCTGATAGGCTCCCTTAGCCAAGGCACAGCCGGCATCGAGCAACTCATCGCGCTCCTCCACCGAGAACCCCTCGGCGTATACGCGAACCACCGGTTCGGTCCCGCTGGGGCGGATCAGCAGCCAGGTGTCATCCTCGAATGCCAAACGTAAACCATCCATATGGCTTACAGCCTGCGGCGCCTTGCCGCAAATCGATTTAGGATTCATGCCAGGAAGCAGCGTTCGCAGCGATTCGGCGTCTTCGGCCTCAAGGCGCAAATCGCGACGCCCATAGCTCGTCTTACCAAAACTGGCCTCGAGCTGATCGACCAAAACGCCCAAAGGCGCGCCCGTCTTTGCCATAAGCTCACACAGAATCAGACAAGCAAGGATTCCATCACGCTCAGGCATATGCGCGGCGATGCCGATACCGCCGGCCTCCTCGCCTCCCATGAGGACGCCGCCCTTCTTCATCTCTGCAGCTATATATTTGAAACCGACCGGCTTAACGGTCACACGACAGCCAAGCGCCTCGGCAATGCGACGCACGAGCGTCGAGCACGAGAGATTGACGACGACACGCCCCTCCAAATTGCGGAATTGAACGAGGTCGCCCAAAACAAGCGCCATGATTTGATGCGGATGAATATATCTACCGCGTTCGTCGACCGCACCGATACGGTCGGCATCGCCGTCGGTCACCAGGCCTGCGCACGCCCCGTCCTCGACAACCGCACGCTCGCAAGCGTCCACCCACGGCTCAACAGGGTCGGGGCAAATGTCCTCTTGATCGGACGACTGTCCGGCATGAATCTCGTGCACCTCGACGCCTAGCTCCCGCAGCAGGTCGGCAAGATATCCCTGGGCCGCGCCGCCCATGGGGTCAACTACCACACGCAGGTGAGCGGCTCGAATGGCCTCGGCATCGACAAACGATGCCACCGCCTGCATATAGTCAGGAATAATATCCGCGGTGCGATAGCGTTCCTCGATCCCCATCGGCTCGGGGGCCATAGTCTCTTCGAGCTCTTCGATGACATCCTGATTGGCCGTCGAGCCATCTCCCATGCGCAGCTTAAGGCACAGATACCCCTGCGGATGATGGGATCCCGTCACCATGAGCGCACCGCAGGCCTCGCCGTCATACGCCGCCGCCCACGTAAGGGCGGGGGTCGGAACAGGCCGAGATGCGAGCACTGCGTCCAATCCGTGAGCGGCAAGCACGCCTGCCGCAAGCTCAGCAAACTCGCGCGCCTGCGGCCGGGTGTCGAACCCTATATATACTGTTTTGCCGGGATTGATCTTTTGCCACAACTCGCCGACGGCATCGGCAATGCGGGCAACGTTGTCGACGGTAAAGTCGTCGTCGACGCGGGCGCGCCAACCGTCAGTTCCAAAATGAATTATCGCGCACACGCGCAGACACCTCACAGTGTTTGGATCATGGTACGCATGGGGTATACCCGCAACGCTCGCCCAGCAACCTGCCAAAACCGGCATTCACCATTTGGGCAAATGCTACCGCCGATGTGCAAGCAATAAAAAAACCGCCCCGTATGGAGCGGTTTCGACCTTTATATATCGAGCGCCTCGGCCATCGCTGCCGTAGTGATTGCCGTGGTTCCACAGCAACTGCCCACCATTGCGGCACCGGCATGTCTCCATTCGATGCATGCGCGCGCGAAAGCTTCGGGGTTCTCGTGCCATACGGGGCCATCCTGAGTCTGGACCGGATCGCCCACGTTGGGACGCACCGTGACGGGAGTCGTCGCCGATGCAACCATCCTGGGCACCGCCGCGTTCGCGGCCGCAAGCGAACAGCAATTAACACCAACCGAGTTTGCGCCGTGTTTTTCGGCGTACAAAACGGCTGCCTCGATGTTGAGGCCATCGCCCAACAGGTCGCCTTTATCGTCAACGACAAAACTCACCAGGACAGGCATGCCGTCGGCGGCATCTCGGGCGCCGGCAAGCATGGGTTGCAAATTACGGATAGACGTCACCGTCTCGATCAGCAGACCGTCAACACCAGCATTGAGCAAGGCGTGCGCCTGTTCGCGCGCAATGCCTCGGATTTCACGATACTCGACAGAGTCTTCGGTAAACCACTCAATACCGATCGGGCCCATCGAGCCCAGTAGCAGCTGAGGGTGCGCCTGGCGGGCATCGTCGACGGCCCCGCGATTGACCTCCGCCACGGACGGCGCAATCTGATCGTGCTTGAGGGCATAGCTTGATGCCTGAAAGGTGTTGGTAATGAGCACCTGCGCGCCGGCGGCGACATACAAGCGATGAATACGAGAAACGGTCTGCGGCTCTGCCAGATTCCAAAACGCCGGTGGAATGTCGGCGGCATCGTACTCACTCAACAGAACACTGCCCATGGGGCCCTGCGCCAACAAGGTCTCGCTCGACAAGCGGCGCGTAAGTTCCTCGGCACCAAAGCGGTTGTAATAACTCGTATCCATATATATCCCGCTATTCCTCGACGCTGATTCCCTGCTTTTCGAGATAGGCGAGCCAGCGGTTCATCGTGTCCTCGGATAGCGCATGCTCCATCATGCAGGCCTCGGAATCGGCTCGCTCAAATTCGACACCGAGCTCCTGAACCAAAAACGTGCGGACGAGGCGATGACGGTACCAGATAGCCGTGCCAACCTCGCGGCCGCGATCGGTCAGGACTACCTTGCCGTAGTGCGATTGCTCGACAAGCTCGGATGCCTTGAGCGCCGAAACCGCTTTATTGACCGATGCCTTGGAGACGCCAAGGCGCTGCGCGATGTCGACCGATCGCACGCCGTTGGTTTCCCCCTCTTCGCTTTCAATGCGAACCATGCACTCCAAGTAGTCTTCGTTCGCCACCGTCAGATGTAGTTCGCGCGAGCTATTTGTCGTATCCATGATCTTCCGTCCCTTCTGCATTCAATGGCTGATTCTACCCCATCCAAGCGTCGCGGTATGCCGTGGCATACCGTGCTAGAGTTCTTGTTGCACACGACGACCAAGATTGGAGCGGTCTTTATGGAAAACACCACCACGAACCCCGATGTCCTCGAGCGCTTTTTGCGCTACGTCCAGATCAACACGCAGTCCGAGGATGCAAACTGCGACCAGGTACCCTCGAGCGTCGTTCAGTTTGACCTTGCCAACGTGCTGGCTGAAGAGCTGCGCGAGCTTGGTGCGGAAGATGTCCACGTGACCGAGCATGCCTATGTCTGCGCGCATATCCCCGCAAGTGCGGGCGCTGAGGACAAGCCCGCCCTTGGCCTGATCGCCCATCTCGACACCACCGAAGTTGCACCGGGCGCCGGCGTGAAGCCGCACATCGTACACTACGAAGGCGGCGACCTGGTCTGCGGCACGGTTGACGGTAAGCCCGTTGCCATGAGTACCGCCAAGCTTCCCGCCCTGAACGACCTCGCGGGTGAGGACCTGGTCTGCAGCGATGGCACCACGCTGCTGGGCGCGGACGACAAGGCAGGCGTCGCCGAGATCATGTCGCTTGTCGCGCGTATCGCTCAGGACCCCTCTCTGCCCCATCCCGCACTCGGCATTTGCTTCTGCCCTGACGAGGAGATCGGTCACGGAGCCGAGCTGTTGGATATCGATACCTTTGGCTGCAAGTACGCCTACACGGTCGACGGCGGCCCCATCGGCGAGCTGGAGTGGGAGTGCTTTAACGCCGCCGAGGCGACCATCCGCTTTGAGGGCCAGTCCATCCACCCGGGCGACGCCAAGGGCCGTATGGTCAACGCAGGCAATCTGTTCTGCGACTTCAACGCGTTGCTCCCCTACGTGCAGCGCCCGGAGTATACGGAAGGCTACGAGGGCTTTTATCACCTTGAGGGTGTATCTGCGACCGTCGATCACGCCACGGCGCGCTATATCGTCCGTGATCACGATGCCGCCAAGTTCCAGCAGAAACTCGACCTTATTGATGCCGCCGCCTCGATGCTCAACCAGCGTCTGGGTGAGGAGCGCGTGACGGTCGAGATTAAGCAGCAGTATCGAAATATGGCCGAGATCGTTCGTGACTATCCCGAGCTTATTGATGTTGCCAAGGAAGCCTACCTTGCCTGCGGCGTTGAGCCCCAAGTGCTGCCGATTCGTGGCGGCACCGACGGCGCTCAGCTGTCGTTCCGCGGTCTGCCCTGCCCCAACCTTTCCACCGGCGGCTATTGCTACCACGGCGTCAACGAGTTCGTCCCGGTCAGTTCGCTCGTCAAGATGACCGACGTGCTCCAGGAGCTCGTCGCCCGCTTTGCATAAGCCTGGCCGCTCAAGCCTAAAAGACAAACCGCCCCGTCCTCTACAGAGGACGGGGCGGTTTTTGTACAGGGAGTGTCCCTAACTGCCGGCAGAAAAGGAACGTCCCCAAGTGCCGCAAAATGACGAGATCCACTCTCGCTTTGTGGGTAGTCATTGGGGACGTTCTTGTTTGACTAGTCGTTTAAGAACGTCCCCAATGACTACCCAACGACTAGTCCGGACCAAGGCAACGCCGATGTTTTGGCAACGACAGCGAAAACCCGCCAGAGCGAGCAAGGTGCCTTGAAACGAGGCGGCATTGATCTTTTGATCATGCCGCCGAAGTTGAAAGGCAG
>CABUDZ010000116.1 GCA_902490445.1 uncultured Collinsella sp. | reverse complement strand
GCAGCAGGCAAACCGGCAGCAGAATCAGGTGCCAAGAAGGCATAACGCGGAACCACAGCATGACGATGGCGACGGCGACCAGCGAGAAGGCAAAGTTCACCAGCGAGAAAAGCACTTTCTGCACCGGGAAGACCCAGCGGTGCACCTTAACCTTCTTGAGCAGAGGGGCAGCACCCACGATCGACGTTAGGGCCTGGTTCGTGGACTCGGACATGACGGCAAAGGTAACGTTACCCACGATCAAGTACAGCGGGTACATCTCGGGCGTCATTGATCCATTGCGGCCCTGGCCAAAAATCGTCGAGAACACGATGGCCATGACGATCATCATCAGCAGCGGGTTGAGAACCGACCATGCGACGCCCAGAACGCTACGGCGATACTTGATCTTAAAATCCTTGGTAACCAGCTGACGAAGGATAAACGCGTCCTTCTCAAATTCGTTCTTAGCAAACGTCGCAGGCAGACTGCGAGTTTCTTGTTGCTTTGTCTGATCCGACACGGATGCAACTCCTTTACTCGTAATCGTTGACAAACGAACAGTATAGACCCGACGGCCATGCAAACGATTCGCGCAACAAAACTGGAGAACTAACCCACATCTTAGGATGGCAAGCCCAAACGGCTATACTTTCAGGGATTGAATGTATAAGGAGCATTGAGTGAATTCTGAATCCATCGCCGTCATCATCCCCTGCTACAACGAAGCGCTCACAATCGGCAAAGTCATCGACGACTTTCACCGCGAGCTTCCGCAAGCGACGGTCTACGTCTATGACAACAACTCGTCGGACGACACCTCGCACATCGCCACCGAACACGGCGCCACGGTCCGCTTTGAGCCCCGTCAGGGAAAGGGCAACGTGTGCCGCCAGATGTTTCGTGATATCGACGCCGATTGCTACCTGATGGTCGACGGAGACGACACCTATCCCGCCGAGGCGGCCAAAGCCCTCTGCGAGCCTATCCTCAACGGCATGGCCGATATGACCGTAGGCGACCGCCTTTCCAACGGCACCTACGCCGAGGAAAACAAGCGTGCTTTCCACGGCTTTGGCAACAATCTGGTCCGCGCCATGATCAAGTGGATCTATGGCTACAGCTTCGATGATGTCATGACCGGCTACCGCGCCATGAGCCGCCCGTTCGTCAAAACCTTCCCTGTGCTTTCCGAGGGCTTCCAAATCGAAACCGAGCTCTCGATCCACGCCGTCGACCACCGCTGGCGCATCAAAGATGTGCCCATCGTGTACCGCGACCGTCCGGAAGGCTCCGAGTCCAAGCTCAATACCGTGAGCGACGGCATTAAAGTCGTCGCGATGATCGGTACGCTGTTCAAGGACTACCGCCCGCTGAAGTTCTTCAGCCTCGTCGCGCTTCTGTTTGCGGTGATCGGCCTCGTCCTGGGCATGCCCATCGTTGTCGAGTATTTCCAGACCGGCCTCGTTCCGCGCTTCCCCACCGCCATACTCGCCGCGTCGTTTATGTTCCTGTGCGGCCTGAGCCTTGCAACCGGATTTATCCTCGATTCCGTGGCAAAGGTCGAAAAAAAGCAGTGGGAGGTCAACGTGTATAGCAAGTACGTCTACGACGACCAGCCCGGCAAGTTCGCCACCAAGACAAGCGAGAGGTAAACCACCATGCCGCTCATCTCCATCGTCGTGCCGTGTTACAACGAGCAGGAATCACTTCCGATCTTTCTCAAAGAGCTCGATGGCGTCGTTCGCATCATGACCCAGCAAGACCCCGGCATCTCCTTTGAGGCAGTCCTCATCGACGATGGCTCGGCAGACAAAACGCTCGCCGTCATGAAGGCGGAAGCCGCGGCGGCGCATCCATACGCCATCCGCTGGCACTCTTTCTCGCGCAACTTTGGCAAGGAGGCGGCACTACTCGCCGGACTCCAACACGCAAAGGGCGACTATGTCGCCACCATGGATGCCGACATGCAGGACCCGCCCTCGCTCCTGCCGCAGATGTACGAGATCTTGCAGACCGAAGACTACGACAACGTCGCAACGCGCAGGACCACCCGCAAAGGCGAACCTCCCATCAGGTCGTTCTGTGCCCGTATGTTCTACAAGATCATCAACCGCATTTCCAAGGCCGACATCGTCGACGGAGCACGCGATTTTAGGCTCATGAAGCGACCTATGGTCAACGCCATCATCTCCATGGGCGAATACAACCGATTCTCCAAGGGCATTTACGGCTGGGTGGGCTTCAAAACCAAATGGCTCCCCTACGTAAACGTCAACCGCGTGGCCGGCGAGACCAAATGGAGCTTTTGGTCGCTGCTCCTCTATTCCATCGACGGCATCGTTGCGTTTTCCACGGCGCCGCTCTCCCTCGCCGCCCTCACGGGTATCGTCTTCTGTCTCATCGCCATCCTGGGATTTATCGTCATCCTGGTCAAAACGCTTGTTTGGGGCGACCCCGTAGGCGGATGGCCCTCCCTTGCCTGCCTCATAACGCTGTTTGGCGGCATGCAGCTCCTGTGCCTGGGAATCATTGGAGAATACCTGGCAAAAGCCTACTTGGAGGCCAAGCGCCGCCCCATCTATATCATTCGAGAATCCAACGAGGAATCTGATGACACGGCCCAATAACAGCACGCTCAAGAATGTGGCGTTCTACGCCGCCTGCTTCGCATTTTCCGTCGCACTCTTTGTCGCACTTGCAGTGGCAGGGCATGTCTACCCCTTTGGCGACAACTCGTTTCTCACCAACGATCTCAAATACCAATACATCGACTTCTTTGCTTGGTTCCGGCGCGTCCTTTTAGGCGAGGCAAGCCTTCGCTATTCCTTCTCGCAAGGACTCGGCATGAACACATGGGGGCTCTATAGCTACTACCTCGCCAGCCCCTTCAACCTGCTCTGCGCGCTGTTTCCCGCAGACAAGCTAACGCTCTTCGTGTTTGTTATCTCCGCGCTCAAACTGGGCTGCATCCACATCAGCAGCGCTTGGTATGTGCAAAAGCGCTTTGACCTACCCAAGCCCGCAGCATTCCTGCTTTCCCTCTCGTTCACGTTTTGCAGCTGGACCATCAGCAACCTACGCAACCCGCTCTGGATCGATTGCCTCATCCTGCTGCCCATCTGCGCCTACGGATGCTACGAGCTCATCCGCAAGCAGCGCATGATCCGCCTCGTCATCGCAACGGCGCTCAATGTCATGTTCTGCTGGTATACGGCCTACATCAGCATCCTGTTCCTCTGCATCTTCGTATTGGTCGAATTTGTCGATTATGTTGCAGAAGAAGGTTTTAGCTGGAAGCTCATGCTCGATCGGGCCCTGCGATTCGCCGGGGCTATCGCGCTCGGACTGCTTCTGTCCGCCTGGACCTTTTTGCCGACCATCCTTGCCATGTCCAAGGGCGGTCCCGTTCTAGCACTCGGCCCCCTACTTAAAACCAGCCTCAAGTCGCTCATCAGGGGCTTTCTTCCCTGCATGTGGGTAAGCAACGAAAGCACACCGCAGTTCTATTGCGGCATCGTCATGATGCTGCTTGCGGTGAGCCTGCTGGTTAACCGCACGGTTTCGATCAAGACGCGCATCGCAACACTCGTCGTCACGATAATCCTGGTCGCAAGCTCCGTTTTGAGCCCGCTCGAGTACATCTGGTGCGGCATGCGCGTTCCCAACGGCTTCTACTCGCGCACGGCTTTTTTGCTGAGCTTCTTTGCGCTGTGGGCCGCAGGACACGCGCTGCAGGCGCTCAAAAACCAGCCCAAATTGCGTCAAGCCTATCGCCCCGTCGTCATCATGCCCCTCCTGGCACTAACCGCCATTGAGTTGTTTGCCAACGCCCATGTTATGTGGAACCAGCTGTACACAGGCTATTCCGAAAAAGCCAACAGCGCCTATGTCGCCACCGCAACCGACACTATCACGACCATTCAAGACCAGACTTCGGCGTCGTTCTATCGCATTGACCGCACAACCACACGCGTCGACAGCGCCGCCCTCAACGAAGGCTTGGCGCTTGGGTACAACCAGTTGTCTTCGTATTCGTCTGCCAACAACCCGCAGGCCATCGCACTGCTCAACTCCCTTGGATACAGCAGCGTCGGCGAATTCTCGACCCGTTATGCCGAGCCCATTCTTGCCGTTGATGCCCTGTTGGGAGTCAAGTACGCCATCGCCGAGCACGCGCCTTCGGGATACGCGGCAATGACTGAAATAGCCGATACAGCAAGTGCGGTGTACGAGAACCCCTATGCGCTCAGCGTTGGTGTCATGGCATCCAATGACATTCAAAACTGCACGTTGAAGGGCGAGAACCCCTTCGAAAAGCAAAACGACCTCTACAGCAAAATCCTAGGCCGCGAGGTAATGCTCTATACCAAAATCGAGGCCGAAAACACGGAGGATGACGAGAACTTAAGGCAGTGGAACGCCACCGTGCCGTCGGGTTCCATCGGGTATCTCTACATCAACAAAGATGCGACCGCCGGCAGTTATTGGCCCGTCACCCTTACCATCGACCAGCGAACGATCGGAAACGAGGCCTGGAGATTCGACAATAATATCCGCCAGATTGCGGATGCATCGGACTCCCCGAGCCAGCATACGGCGTCAATCGGAGTCGCAGAGGGCTATACAGACATGCCTCAAGACAATGATCCGGTCTTTTACGCCCTCAATCTGGACGTTTTCGAGCAGATTATTAACGAGCTTAAGATGAGCGAATTTGTTCCGACGGTTTTTGAGGACGGAAGGATAGAAGGCGAGTACACCGCCAAGGATGACGGCAACCTACTGCTGAGCGTTCCTTACGATGAGGGCTTTAACGTAACGTTAATCGTAACCGCCACAGAAGTAACACCCTCCGCCGATAAGGGCTTGTCATC
>CABUDZ010000115.1 GCA_902490445.1 uncultured Collinsella sp. | reverse complement strand
GGTCATATCCTCGAAAATGTTGTTTATCTCGAGCTCCTACGCCGTGGATACGACGTCTACGTGGGCGATATCGACGGCGGGGAAATCGATTTTGTTGCCCTAAAGTCAGACGAGACAGCCTATTTTCAGGTTTCAGCCACAACGCTCGACGAAACTACCCTCAACCGAGAGTTGGCCCCCTTTAAGAAGGTCCGAGACAACTACCCCAAGACGCTTCTTACGCTCGACACGCTGTTTGCGGACGCGAACTACGAAGGAGTCCGCAAGCGCAACGTGATCGACTGGCTCCTGGAATAACTTGTAGCGTCATAACCCTCCGCCAGCTCCTTACCAAGGCCGCAGCCCCAGTCGCTTAAAGCACAATGCCCCTCTTATCGGCCAAAACAGCAATCTTGGCGTGATAAGAGGGGCTGACTGCGTCAGCGCCTCCATGCAGGCGCCGTTACCGTCACCGTCCCGCGGGATCGGGCGCGGGGCATGGCGACTCGCGTGCGGACGCTAACACACGGCCTTGACCGCGGCCGTCAGATCGAACAGCGTATCGAGCACAGCCTCGCAGCCGTCCACCACGTCCTGCGGCAGCGGCACGATGTCGGGAACGGCAAACACATGGCAGCCGGCCGTGATGCCCGAGACGCAGCCGTTGCGGGAATCCTCGACCACGGCGCACTCCTCGGGAGCAAAGCCCGCGCGCTCGCAGGCGAGCAGGTACATCTCAGGGTCGGGCTTGCCGTGTACGACGTCCTCGCCGCAGGTCACCGTCTCAAACTTATCAAAGAGGCCGACCGTCTTAAGGTTGCGCTCGGCGGTAACGCGGCGCGACGAGGTCGCGAGGCCCACGTGATAGCCCGCAGCCAGCAGTTCGTCCAGGCACTCGGCGGCGCCGGCCTTAAGCTCCAGATCGGTCTTGACCATCTCGTCGCGAATCTCCCTATGGCGACGATAGATTACCTCAGCGGTTTCGCGGCTGCCGTAATGCCCATCAAGGATGCCCATGACATCGGGCAGCGTGCGACCGATAAACTGATGGATCAGCGCATCATCAATCGCGAATCCCAGCTCGGCCGCTCCCGCCTTCCACGCCTTGATACCCAAACGCTCGGTATCGACCAGCGTTCCGTCCATATCAAAAATAACGGCCTTGATCATATCGGTCCCCCATCGCTTCGCGCTGCTGTACTCCCGCAACTTTACCGCACCTGTAAACTTGTATATAACGTATATAGCATATTGCACTTTCGTTACATAGATAGAAGTCTTATGACAAGCGGCTCGGTAGGATTATAGTTTTCGACCGAGTACTCAACGGCAAGGATCGACTTATGCTTTCAGACACCACCGCACCCGCAGAGGGGCTTCAGGACAAACTCGCAGCGCTCGAGCAGCTGCTTTTAGCATACGGACGCGTCGCCATCGGCTTTTCCGGTGGCGTCGACAGCAGCTTTTTGGCCGCGGTCTGCGCCCGCATCATGCCCGCCAGCACGCTTCTCGTTCACCTCACCACGCCGCTCATCGGCACGCCCGAGCAGGCTTCGTTTGAGCGGGCGGTTGACGGGCAGGCCGATGAGGGGCCGCACTTCAAGCTTCCCGTACTCAACCTCTCGGTCGATCAGCTGCAGCTCCCCCAGATAGCCTGCAACGACGCCGACCGCTGCTACCACTGCAAGCGCGCCGGCTTTACCGCCATCGTCAACCACGCCAAGTCGCTGGGCTTTCCCACCGTCATCGACGGCAGCAACGCAAGCGATCGCGGCGACTACCGCCCCGGCATGCGCGCCGCCCAGGAGCTCGGCGTGCGCTCGCCGCTTATGGAGGTCGGCTTTACCAAGGACGAGGAGCGTGAGCTGCTACGCGCCTGGGGCTATCCTGTCTGGAACCTGCCGGCAGGAGCCTGCCTGGCCACGCGCGTCCCCACGGGCGATGAGCTCACGCGCGAGAAGGTCGATGTAATCCGCACCTGTGAGGACTACCTGCACGACCTTGGCCTGGACCAGGTCCGCGCACGCCTCGTCGGCGGCTGCATGCATATCGAGGCCGCGCCGGCAGACGTCGCCAAGATCGCCGCCCTCGGCAGCACCGCGGTCAACGACGAGGGCAAGGCCCCGCTTCCCGCCGCCATCGAATCTGCCCTGCGCAACCTAGGCTGCGATCATATCTCCCCCGAGGTCACCCCCTACATCCACGGCAACATGAACCTTTAAGTTACGCCGTTTAACCTACCAAAAAGGGACAGGTTTATTTTGGCAGGTTTTATCTGGGGAAATATCGCGGAACCATCGCCTCTCTAGTATCCACCTAACTTCGAGAGACACTAGAGAGGCGACTCGGCTGCATCTACCTCTTCCGATAGCGGCGGTTGCGGCTCGTCGATGAACCCATTACTTCAATGAGTCCTTTATCCGCCATTTTTGGCAGATGGTAACGGACGGACGAAATCTTGACCCCCGATGCAACCGCTATTTCTCGCGCCGTCATATCCATTCCGGCGCTGAGAGCCTCCAGGATCCTATCCGCCGTCGAAGCTGACGATTCTCTGCTCATATCGATAATTTCAAACGTGTCTTTGCCACACTTTGACAGGACATGTTTATCGACAAGGTCCCCGCAGATCAGGCGAATGTCATCCGAATCCCACTTCAAAGCCTCTCGTATTTTTTGAACATCGCATACGCACCCATGCTCCCGCATAAACATGAGCAATGTTTCCTCGCGATGCGTCAGTTCGGTGTCCACATGGCCCTGAATCCACATGCGGTTTTCAGCAAGCTCCGCCCCGTGCCGGGAAAGCAGCACCGTAAACGAATCGGCCTTAACGATAAATTTCGGCCTGCCAAGCGAACGAGACTCCATCTCGCGAATCATAGCCGGGATGCCAGATCCCTGACTTTCCGCAACAGCCCCCTCAGCATGCTCTAACGGCGTCGCCCCCATCAGACTCATGAGCTTTGGGTTTCGACAGCGCGATTCCCCGTCCGCAAGATTGTCCAACGTCTTTCCGCCCCAAAGCCCGCCGGGGTTTTTGATTTCTATTCTGTCTGGGTAGATATCGACGCTCACGGCCTGCCCCACAAACATGGGCGAATACTCTCGATGGATACAGGCATTCGCCAAGGCCTCGCGCAAAACCTCCTGGGGTACTTCCCAATCTTCCCTTCTACCAGCGCCTCGCACTATCGCCGCTTTGCGCAAGTTTCGTCCGATCGCAGCGAGGGCATCTTCGATGCAAGCCGGAATCGGGCCATCGCACAACTGGCGGTCAATAAACCGGGGTTGCCCAGGAGCAGATTTTTCCACATCGGAATGAACGGCGACATCGATCATCAGCTTAGGATAGAACTGCTGGGGGTAAATTCCCGCCGACAGCAGCCCCGCGAGCTTCACAGCTCCATCCTTTGTAGTGATATTGAGTCTGGCCAGCTGCTTTTCCAGCGTATCGGCCCCGCGCAAAACGCGCGGGGTCTGCAGCCGGCGATTTGCGATAATGGACCGCACGACATCTGGATCCAAATCCTCGACTGTTGCCTCCGAAACCACCGTACCGTCTGCATCACTCGGAAGCAGCGCGCTCTGTAGCTCATATAGCTCAGCGGGCGACATCTTGATATCTTTATCATCCACGCGCTTGTAGCTACCGTTCTGCACGCCGCGCGCGCCGATATAGCATGGCTTCGCTTTGAGCTCAAGTTCAAAGATGCGCACCAGAAGTACCTGGAGCCCGTCGACCTCGCCTCGATCAAGCTCATACCGCGGCGCATGGGTCACCACCGCCGCTGAGCCTCCGTCTCCGATACCCGAAACAAACTGGTCGCGCACCCTGTCGATAGCAAAGTTGGCAGAAGGAACAAATCCTTCGGCTTCGTTCAGGCCCAAAATAATGAGCCCGCCCGCAGTGTTCGCAAAAGCACTCACTGTCTCCCATACGTCTGCACTCAATTTATTCGTGCAGGCTTTAACTTCTACCGATGCGTCATCGGTCCCCCGCCTGCGAAGGCGCTCAACGATGAGGCCAAGAGGTTCATCCAGCAGCATTGGCATTCCGTCTCTCTAAAACAATAGATTTATCTCTCTAGAGTTTAGTATATCTCTCTAACTTTAGAGAGATAAGCGCCTAATTTTAGAGAGTTATTTAGAGAGATGTATCAAATTCACTGCTAGATTATCTAAGGCCATCTCTCTAACCGACTTTCTCTTTAGAGAGACGTTTAGAGAGACGAGCGCATCTCTCTAACCATGTGCTCCGCTCTTTAAAGCGTACACATCCCAACCGTGCCATAAGTTGCGGCGGGCATTACCCCGCCAACCCGCCAAAAGAGGACGGGTTTATTTTGGCAGGTTTTATCTGGGAAAACGCAAGCGAGGCCACGCCGAAGCCACCGTCATCAGCCTCGGCGCATACCTTTAGCGCACGGCCCTGACCGCCGCCGTCAGATCGAACAGCGTATCGAGCACGGCCTCGCAGTCATCTACCACGTCCTGCGGCAGCGGCAAGATATCAGGCACAGCAAAGACATGGCAGCCGGCCGCGATGCCAGAGACGCAGCCGTTGCGTGAGTCCTCGACCACGGCACGTTCCTCGGGAGCAAAGCCCGCGCGCTCGCAGGCGAGCAGGTAGATCTCGGGATCGGGCTTGCCGTTCAGGGTATCCTCGTTGCAGGTCACCGTTTCAAACTTGTCAAAGAGGCCGACCGTCTTGAGGTTGCGCTCGGCCGCAACGCGGCGCGACGACGTCGCAAGACCCACGTGATAGCCCGCGCCAGCAGCTCGTCCAGGCACTCGGCAGCGCCGGCCTTAAGCTCCAGATCGGTCTTGACCATCTCGTCGAGAGCATTCCTGTAGCGAGCTTCGACCGTCTCGACGATTTCGCGGCTGCCGTAATGCTCCTCA
>CABUDZ010000114.1 GCA_902490445.1 uncultured Collinsella sp. | reverse complement strand
CGAAGCGAGAATGTTTGAGCACGGGATGATATGTGGGCGCTCAGCACCGGGGACGGTGGGACCTACTCCGTCTCGCCCGGTCGAGCGCCGCGGGCCAGGGCGTCCTGGTACTCCTTGACGGCCTTGATCCTCTGCATAGGCTTAAGGCGCTCGAACATGGTGTTGCCGTGCAGGTGATCGATCTCGTGCTGCAGACACACGCAGAACAGGTCGCCCGTTGCCTCATAGCGAATCAGGTTGGCATCCAGGTCATACGCCTCGACGACGACATGGTCGGGACGCTCAATCTCGCAGCTAATGCCGGGGATGGACAGGCAACCCTCGCTATACGGCACGAGATGGTCGCTCTGCTCAACAATGACGGGGTTGATGAGCACGTATGGGTCGTAGTCGTTCTTGTCGCTGTAGTCGCAGTCGATGGTGACGAGCTGAATAAGCTCGCCGATCTGCGGAGCAGCCAGGCCGCAGCCGCCGTTGTCGAACATCATCTTCTTCATCTTCTCGGCAAGCGCCTCGATCGCCGGGGTGATCTCCTCGATGACGGCGCACTCCTGGCGCAGACGAGGGTCGGGCGACAGTACGATTCCGTTGGCTTCCATGGCCATCCTTTCGGGTTGTTACATCAAATCATAGGCGTCGACGTCAACGCTCACGCTCACGCCGCGCACAGAGCCCACCTCTTTGAGGCAGGCGTCGATATCATCAGAGACATGGTACCCCACGGGCGACTTCACAAGCAGATGGAAGCGGTAACGGTCCTTGGCTCTCTCGATTACACACGAAGCCGGGCCTAGCACCTGCGGCACGGCACTCCCCGCCCGCAAAAAATCGGGCGCGGCGGCATGCCAGCGGCGCTTAAGAAGCTTTGCGATGCGCCCGATATAATCCTGCGCATCGTCGCGGCTTGCCGACCACACCAAAATGTTAACCAGGCGCACGAACGGCGGATACAGTGCGTCGCGGCGCTGGTCCAGGTCGTAGTCGGTAAAGATCGAGCGATCGTGCTCGGCGACGGCGCGGATGACCGGATCCTCGGGCAGATACGTCTGGATGATGACCTCGCCAGGGCGATCGCCGCGACCGGCGCGACCGGCGACCTGCTCAAGCAAATCGTAGGCGCGCTCCCCTGCGCGGAAATCCGGCAGCTTGAGGGCGAAGTCAGCATTGACCACACCCACGAGCGTGACCTCGGGAAAGTCGAGGCCTTTGGCGATCATCTGGGTGCCCAGCAACACGGCGCAATCGGCCGCATCGAACTGCTCGAGCAGCTTTTTGTGCGCGTCCTTGCCGCGCGTGGAATCGGCATCCATGCGGATGATGGCGACGTCCTCGGGCAGCATCTGGTGCAGTGCGTCCTCGATCTGCTGCGTGCCCAGCCCCATTTTTGCCAGGTAGCGACTGCCACATTTGGGACAACGACTCGTGGGCGCGGGATACGGCTGCACGCGCCAGGAGGATCCGCATGTGTGACATTGCAGCGTGTGCGTGCGCTCGTGATACGTAAGCGCTGTAGAGCAGTGGTTGCAGGTGGGAACGCAGCCGCACTCGCGGCACATCAAAAACGGCGCAAAACCGCGGCGGTTGTGCAGCAGCACGGCCTTTTCGCGGCGCTCGACCACACGCTCCAGGCCTTCCATCAGCGGTTTTGAGAACATGGAGCGGCTGCCGTGCGAGAACTCGCGACGCAGGTCAGCAATGCGGACCGTAGGCAGCACGGCGTGTCCGGGGCGCTCGGGCATCTCGACACGCGACCAGGTGGCACCGTTATACATGCCGCGGCGGCAGCGGTCGAGGGCCTCGGCAGAAGGCGTGGCCGACCCCAGCACGAGCGGGCAGCGATAGCGGCGCGCCATCTCGGCTGCCACCTCGCGCGCATGGTAGCGCGGACTGGACCCCTGCTTGTAGCTGGTCTCGTGTTCCTCGTCGATGATGATGAGACCCAGGTCGCTGAGCGGGCAAAAGAGCGCCGAACGCGCGCCGACGACAACGCGGGCCGAGCCGCTGGCGACCATATCCCACTGGTCCAGGCGCTCGCCAGCAGAAAGACGCGAATGGAACACGGCTACCGTCTCGCCAAAGCGCGAGCGGAAGCGGCCGACGGTCTGGGCCGTCAGCGAGATCTCGGGCACGAGCACGCAGGCAGAGCGGCCTGCCGCGAGCACGCGCTCGATAGCGGAGAGGTAAACCTCGGTTTTGCCGGAGCCGGTGACGCCGTCAACCAGCACCACGTCGCCATGAACGTCAAGGCGGGCGCGCTCAATCTGCGCGAGTGCCTGTTGCTGGCCGTTGGTAAGGGAGACCGGCGCCTTGCCGCTTGCCGAGGACAGCGTGGTCTGCTCGCTGCAGCCACGCCACGCACGGCGTTCCTCCACCACCACGACGCCGCGCTTTTTGAGCGCCTTGATGGTCGCCGACATGCTGTTATAGAGAAGGTTGAGGTCGCGAGTCGTGACCGGGCCGCACTGCAGCGCCTCGATGAGCTGACGCTGGCGGACCGCGGTCTTGGGCGGCGTGTAGTCAAAGCCTTCAGGCGTAAGCATCACCCAGCGGTTTTGGATTGGCTTGACGGCTGGACGTTCAACCGTCCACACGCCGTCGTCCCCCTTGACCACACGCGGGCTACCGCCCGGGGGCAAAAACAGGCGCAGGCACTCGGAAAGCGTCGCGACATACTCACGGCTCATCCAGCGTGCGATACGGGCAGCCTCGGCGGTAAAGAGCGGTCTGCTGAGGATAGCCTCGATGGCTTTAATGCGCACGGGGTCGAGGGTGTTGTTGCCCTGCAGATCGCCCAGCCCAGGCGCAATGTCGACAATATAGCCCGCGGCGGCACGGTTACCAAAGTGGACCAGGACTGTCGATCCGACCTGGACCCCGTTGGCAAGGGACTCGGGGATACCGTAAGCAAACGGTTCCGACAGCGCACGGGTGGGGATATCGAGGACCACGCTCGCATAGGCGGCGATGGGTTCGGGTGCAGGCTTGGGCTTCACCGGAGCTTCCTCCGGTTCAGGCAAACCAAACAGCGACAGTTGTTGAGCCATACACCACCTCTAACGAACGGACCTGAAAGGGGTGGGACAAAATAATCAGTAGAGTTTGTCCCACGGCCGATACGAGTGTCGAGCTCGTTGCGTCACTCGAACATGGGACAAACACTACTGATTATTTTGTCCCAGCAACCCACTCATCGGTACAGAAACAAGAGCCCCGCTCGAGGGAACGGGGCTCGGATACATGCGTTTGCGCGTCTACTACAGCGCCATCGTGCGGGCGCGGTCGATGCGCGCCAGGCAGTCGTCGCGGCCGACGAGCGCCATGGTCTCGCCCAGCGGAGGGCTCACCATGTTGCCGCAGACGGCGACGCGCACGGCCTGGAACACCACGCGCTTCTTAAGGTCCATCTGCTCGGGCAGCGGCTCAAGCGCGGCGTCGATGGCCTCGGCAGTCCACTTGTCCACGCCCTCGAGCGCGGCCTTGGCGGCATCCAGAATGGCGCCCATGCCTTCCTTGGCCAAGCCCTTATTGACGGACTTCTCGTCATACTCGAGCGTCTCGGCCGTAGCAAAGATGGGAGCGGCGACGGTCACGGCGTCGGCCGGCATCTTGGTGCGCGGCTTGACGATGGCGGCAAGCGCGTCGATCCAGTCCTCGCCGTACTCGACATTACCCTCGATAAGACCCGCCTCGTGCAGCTCGGGGACCATGATCTCGTCGGCAAACTGGGCATCGGACATGCCATTGATGTACTCGGCATTGACCCAATCGAGCTTCTTGGGGTCGAAGGTCGCCGGGTTCTTGGAGATGCGGTCGAGCGAGAACTTGCTGGCCAGGACATCGCGCGGGATGATCGTGGTCTCGCCGTCGAGCGACCAACCGAGCAGCGCCAGGTAGTTGACGAAGGCGTCGGAAAGGTAACCGGCGTCGCGGTACTCCTCCACCGAGGTGGCGCCATGGCGCTTGGAGAGCTTCTTGCCGTCGGCGCCCAGGATCATGGAGATGTGGGCGAACGTGGGCACGGGCGCGCCGAGGGCCTCGTAGACCATGACCTGACGCGGGGTGTTGGACAGGTGGTCGTCGCCGCGGATGACATGGGTGATCTTCATCATGGCGTCGTCGACGACGGTCGCGAAGTTGTACGTGGGCGTGCCATCGGAGCGGAAGATGACAAAGTCGTCGAGCTCCTTGGCGTCGAAGGTCACCTCGCCGTGGACGGCATCGTGAATGACGACGTCGCCGCGGTCCTCGGGCACCTTGATGCGTAGGACATAGGACTCGCCGGCCTCGATGCGACGGCGCGCCTCCTCGGGATCAAGATCGCGGCAACGGCGCTGATAGCCCTGGAAGGGGTCCTTACGCTCCTGCGCGGCCTTGCGGTCGGCGTCGAGCTGCTCCTTGGTGCAGAAGCAGGGATAGGCCTTGCCCTCGTCCCAAAGCTTCTGGGCGGCCTGCTTGTACAGGTCCAGGCGCTCGGTCTGGGCATAGGGGCCATAGTCGCCGCCCACCTCGGGACCCTCGTCCCAATCCAGGCCCAGCCAACGCATGGCGCGCAGGATGATCTGCGTATTCTCGTCGGTGGAACGGGTGGGATCGGTGTCGTCGATGCGCAGAATGAACGTGCCGCCGTTTGCGCGGGCGAAAGCCCAGTTATAGATAGCGGTGCGGGCGCCGCCGATGTGCAGCTTGCCCGTCGGTGAGGGTGCAAAGCGGACGCGAACGTCTGATGCCATGGAAATCTCCTCGATTGCAGGATGGATGTCTAACCGCACCAGTATAAAGCATCAAAGCAACCTCCGCACAAAGGGCACCGACCCACTCATTGGGGACAGACTTAAACCTTGATTGGCAACTTCATCCGAACACTTCCCATATTCATCCGCACATGTGCGGA
>CABUDZ010000113.1 GCA_902490445.1 uncultured Collinsella sp. | reverse complement strand
CCTATGTGCGGCGTAGGCCGCTTATTAGCCCGTCCAAGAATTGGGGCGCAGTTCAACCCCTGCGGAGGTTTTTATTTTCGCGGCGCGATTATCTCAATCTGTAACATCTAGGGCCCGAATTCCCGTCTAACTGTTACAGATCTAGACAAACCGTCTTTGCCCCTGACCTTTGTCTCAATCTGTAACAGAAAGGGAGCTTTTGTCCGCCTAACTGTTACAGATCGAGACATTCGAATCCCCCTAAGGAGATGATCTCGATCTGTAACAGTTACTCGGCAAAAATGGCTGCAGATGTTACAGATCGAGACAAAACAGCAAGGCATGCCGCTGCATCGGCCAGAACCACCACAAAGGTGCCTGTCCCTTTTTGGTAGGTAGAATAACCCATAAGGTAAGTATGTTTCTGAGTTATTTCGTGTTGACCCATTTGAGCGGGATGGGGTATAACTCTACTCAACCGCTAGGGATTTTATTGAGAAAGGTGTTCTACTATGAGCAAGAACCTCTCCCAGCAGGTCGTTCTCGACCGCCGCGGCTTCGTTGCCGCCACTTTCGCAACCGTCGCCGGCCTTGGTCTTGCCGGCTGCTCCGACACCAGCGCCGAGGCCGACAAGGGTTCCGCCGCCGGCTCTTCCAAGAGCTCCAATGATACCGAGGCTTCCACCACGCTCGACGCTAAGGCATTCGACAAGCTCGTCAACGACGGCCCCAAGGCCGATGACGACGCCATCGCCGCCAGCACCTGGGCCACGGCCGTCAAGGACGCCGGCGTCTTTAAGATCGGTGGCGTTCAGACCTCCACGCTCTTCTCCCTCCTCAACGAGAAAGACGGTCAGACCCGCGGCTTCGACGCCGGCATCGCACAGCTCCTGTCCAACTACATTCTGGGCGAGAACAAGGTCGAGATCACCCAGGTGACCTCGGACACGCGCGAGTCCGTCCTGCAGAACAGCCAGGTCGACGCCGTCTTTGCCACCTACACCATCACTGACGAGCGCAAGAAGCTCGTCTCCTTTGCCGGTCCCTACTACTACACCCAGCAGGCTATCCTGGTACTCGCCGACAACGACGACATCAAGAGCGTCGACGACCTGGCCGACAAGAACGTCGCCGTCCAGTCCGGCTCCAACGGCCCCGCCATCCTGGAGGAGTTCGCCCCCAAGGCCAGCCAACAGGAGTTCAAGACCGACGAGGAGGCCCGCCAGGCACTTCAGCAGGGCCGCGTTGACGCCTACGTCATCGACAACAACATGCAGCAGAGCGCCCTGGTCCGCGAGCCCGGCAAGTACAAGATTGCCGGCAAGCCCTTCGGCAGCAAGGAGCCCTACGGCATCGGCCTGCCGCTCGATTCCGACGGTGTCGCCTTTGTCAACGACTTCCTTAAGAAGATCGAGGATGACGGCACCTGGACCGAGCTGTGGCAGATCTGCATTGGCGACCGTACGGGCGACACCAATGTTCCCGAGCTGCCCGAGATCGGCGCCTAGGCAGCGAGCCTAGTAACGGCCGCTACGAAACCATACGGAAACGCACGATGCGCTTTATTGCGCTAAACTGTTTCCTCACTGAGTTGTCGGGGCTTCCGTACACACGGGAGCCCCTTTCCTTACCGGCGGGAGGTCCGCATGAGTCTCTCCGAGCTCTGGTCGCTCTATGGCCAGAACTATATCGACGCGCTGCTAGCAACCTGGGGCATGACGCTTGAGTCGTTTGCCATCGCCATGGTGCTGGCCGTCGCCGTCACCGTGATGCGCGTGTCGCCGCTCAAGCCGCTGCGCGTCTTTGGCGACCTGTATGTCCAGGTCTTCCGTAACATCCCCGGCATCGCGCTGCTCATTATCGTCGTCTATGCGCTGCCCCCGCTCAAGGTCGTCCTGCCCTACCGCACCTGCGTCATCGTCGCCACAGTGCTCTTGGGTTCTGCCTTTGGCTCCGAGAACTTTATGAGCGGCATCAACACCGTCGGTGTCGGCCAGGTGGAAGCCGCCCGCTCGCTGGGCATGAGCTTCAGCCGTATCCTCGCCAAGATCGTGATTCCGCAGGCGCTGCGCTCGAGCGTGCTGCCCATGACCAACCTCTTTATCGCCGTCATGCTCACCACCGCGCTCGGCAGTCAGGTGCCGCTTAAACCGCAGGAGCTCACCGGCGTGGTGAGCTACATCAACACGCGCTCGCTCGGCGGCGTCGCCGCGTTCTTTATCTCGGCGCTCGGCTACCTGGGCACGGCCTTTGTGGTGAGCCACATTGGCAACTATATCGATAAGAAGGTGAGGATCCTCCGATGAGCAAGCACTCCACCTCCGCGCTCACCATGCGCGATGCGCTCTACGAGGCTCCCGGCCCCAAGATGCGCGCCAAGATTCGCGTCGGCACCGCCATCTCACTTGTTGCCGTGGCCGCGCTCATCGCTCTGGTACTGCAGCGCTTTTATGTGACCGGCCAGCTTTCGGTCCATTACTGGTACTTCTTTACGCACCTCACCACCTGGAAGTTCCTGCTTGCCGGTTTTGAGGGCACAGTAAAGGTCGCGCTCACCGCCGGCGCCATCGCGCTGGTACTGGGCTTAGCCCTCATGCTCGGCCGTACCAGCGACATCAAGCCGCTGCAGCTGGTCTGCCGCGTGCTCACCGATTTCTTCCGTGGCGTGCCGAGCCTGCTGTTCATCTACTTCTTCTTTTTGGTGCTGCCTCAGTACAAGATTTCACTGCCGTCGTTTTGGATGCTCACGCTTCCCGTCGCGCTCGCTGCAGCCGGCGTACTTGCCGAGATCTTCCGCGCCGGCGTCAACGCCGTGCCGCGTGGTCAGGTCGAGGCAGCCCAGGCGCTCGGTCTCTCCAAGGCCAAAATCACCTTTAAAATCGTATTGCCCCAGGCGATTCGGTTTATCATTCCGTCGTTGATTTCGCAGCTCGTGGTCGTAGTCAAAGACACCACCGTCGCCTATGTGGTGAGCTACCCCGACCTTATGCAAAATGCCCGCGTGCTCATTACCAACTACGACGCCCTCGTGTCGGTCTACCTGGTTATCGCGGTCATCTACATCCTCATCAACGTCGCGATCAACAAGGCCGCTGTCTACGTTTCGCACAAGACCGGCGCGACCATCATCCGCTAACGCTTTACCATTTCGAGTCATAAGGAGCCGAGCACCATGGCACAGAGCACCTCTTCCACCGGCAATCAGCCGCTGATCGAGCTCAGACACGTCGATAAGCACTACGGCGATCTACACGTCCTCAACGACATCAATCTCTCGGTCGACCGCGGCGAAGTCGTCGTGGTGATCGGCCCCTCGGGCTCGGGCAAGTCGACCATGTGCCGCACCATCAACCGCTTGGAGACCATCGACTCGGGCGAGATCCTCATCGAGGGCGAGCCCTTGCCGCAGGAAGGCAAAGACCTTGCCCGCATGCGTGCCGAGCTGGGCATGGTGTTCCAACAGTTCAACCTGTTTGCACATATGACGGTACTGCAGAACGTCATGCTGGGACCGGTCGATGTGCTGGGCGTCTCCAAGGACGAGGCCCGCGAGCGCGCCATGGACCTGCTGAGCCGCGTAGGCGTGGCCGAGCAGGCCGACAAGGTTCCCGCACAGCTTTCGGGCGGCCAGCAGCAGCGCGTGGCCATCGCCCGTTCGCTCGCGATGCAGCCCAAGGCCATGCTCTTTGACGAGCCCACAAGTGCCCTCGACCCCGAGATGATCAACGAGGTGCTCGAGGTCATGGTCCGTCTGGCCCAGCAGGGCATGACGATGATCGTGATTACGCACGAGATGAACTTCGCCCGCCGCGTTGCCGACCGCGTCGTGTTTATGGCCGACGGCCAGATCGTGGAAACCGGCACGCCCGACGAGTTCTTTGACCATCCCCAGACCAAGCGCGCCCAAGACTTCCTCAACTCCATCAAGGGCCACTAGCCCAATTGCCATATCCGCTCGCCATGACCATCCAAACTCGAAAGCAACACCTATGATCGGAACTCGCACTTCATCGTCATACACCCCGCACGTCAACGTCGACCCCGCCGACCGTCCGCTCATCCTGGTGGCGCCGCGCTGGGAAGAGGCGAAGCCGTTTTTAAGCGAAACGCTCTCCCCCAACGAGGAAATCGCAAGTGTCTTTGTCGATGCCATCCTTGCCGCCGGCGGCCTGCCGCTGCAGATGTCCATCACCGAGGACATTGAGGTCATCCGTCATTACGTCGATATCGCCGACGGCATCGCCATTCCCGGCGGCCCCGATGTCAATCCCAAACGTTGGGGCGATGATCGACCCTACGACCCCACCCTCTGCTGTGAGATCCGCGATAGCTTTGAGTTTAAGCTGGTCGGCGAGGTGCTCCGCGCCAAAAAGCCGCTCTTTACCACCTGCCGCGGCACGCAGCTGCTCAATGTCGCCACTGGCGGCACCCTGTGCATGGACGTGCCAAGCCTGGGTGCGCGCGAGGGCCGCACGCAGTGGCGCCACACCCACGTGCTCAACGATCCCGTGCACCCTGTCGAGGTCATGCCGGGCTCGCTGCTGGAGCGCGCGGTTGGCGGGCACAGGCTGATCCAGACCAACTCGGCACATCACTGCTGCGTCGATCGTCTGGGCAAAAGCACGCGCTTGGTCGCCAAGGCAACCGACGGCGTTCCCGAGTGCATCGAAGTCGAAGGCCAGCCTTTCTGCCTGGGCGTGCAATGGCATCCCGAGTACACCTGGCAGACGCTCGAGACCGACTTTAACCTGTGGAAGTCGTTTGTCGAGGCAGCAGCCAAGGTAAAGCAGGCCCGCTAGCTCGCGAACCGCACAGACTAAAGCCTTTCATGCCAGGGGGGGGCGGGCACCAGCCGCGGTGTCCGCCCCCCCCTGCATTTGATATGCTCGGTATGATTATCCCTCACAAACAATCAG
>CABUDZ010000112.1 GCA_902490445.1 uncultured Collinsella sp. | reverse complement strand
ACCCCCTTACTAGAAAACGGTATTTGTTTTCTATTAGGCCTCGGTGGCGAGCACGCGACCCGTCATCTCGGCGGAAGGCTCAATACCAGCCATGGTGAGCATAGTCGGAGCGATATCGGAAAGACGGCCGTCCTCGATACCGGTGAGCTTGGCCTTATCATCAACGATGATGAACGGCACGCGGTTGGTGGTGTGAGCCGTAAACGGATGCTTGGAACCGTCGGAAGCAACGTCAAACATGTGATCGGCGTTGCCATGGTCGGCGGTAATCAGCGCAAAGCCGCCCTTAGCGAGAATCGCCGGGACAACCTTGGACAGAGCATCGTCAACAGCCTCGACGGCCTTAACGGCGGCGTCGAAGACACCGGTGTGACCAACCATGTCGCAGTTCGCGAAGTTCACGATGTAGAAATCAGCGCGATCCTCGTTGATTGCGGCGACGAGCTTCTCGGTAACCTCGGGAGCGCTCATCTCGGGCTGCAGATCGTAGGTAGCGACCTTGGGGGAAGCGACGAGCACGCGCTCCTCGCCCTCCTTGGGCTCCTCGATGCCACCGTTGAGGAAGAACGTCACGTGAGCGTACTTCTCGGTCTCGGCGGTGTGCAGCTGCTTCAGGCCATTGGCTGCGATGACGTCGGCCAGAACGTTCTCGGGGAACGTCTTGGGGAAGGCGACCTCGACGTCAAACGTCGGATCGTACTCGGTCATCGTCACAAAGTGCGAGAGCTTGATCTGCTCGCGCTCAAAGCCGTCGAACTCCTTGTCCGTGAACACGCGGGTCATCTGACGGGCGCGGTCGGGACGGAAGTTGAAGAAGATGGCCGCGTCACCCTCGTGGATGCCCTCGTTGTGGGCAGCGAAGGGATCGACGAACTCGTCGCCGCGCGGATCCTTCTCGTAGTAGGCCTTGATACCGGCAACGGGATCGGTATCGGCGTCGGACGCATTGACCATGACGTCGTAGGCACGCTGGATGCGCTCCCAACGGTTGTCGCGGTCCATGGCCCAATAGCGGCCCGAAACGGTGGCGACGCGAGCGTCGCAACCGGTCTCCTCGGAAATCTTAGCCAGGAAGGCGCAGAACTCGCTCATGTAGCCGGCACCGGACTGCGGGTCGACATCGCGACCATCCATAAAGGCGTGGACGCGAACGGTCTTGACGCCATGCTGGGCAGCCATCTTGACCAGGGCCTCGACATGGTTCATGTGAGAATGAACGCCGCCGGGGCTCATAAGGCCCATGAGGTGCAGGGTCTTGCCTTCGGCCTTGACATCGTCCATGGCCTTGACGAAGACCTCGTTCTTGGCGATAGAGCCGTCCTTGATGGCATTGTTGATGCGCGAAAGCTCCTGGAACACGATGCGGCCGGCACCGATGTTGAGGTGGCCTACCTCGGAGTTGCCCATCTGACCGTCGGGAAGGCCCACGTCCTCGCCCGAAGCACCGAGCGTGGTGTGGGGATACTGAGCGTACAGGCTATCAAGGAAGGGCGTCTTGGCAGCGGCGACGGCGTTCTCGCCATCGGCCGGAGCCAGGCCACAGCCGTCCATGATGATCAGAAGTGCAGGAAGATGACGCTGTGCCATATGTCCTACTCGCCTGCCTTAACGACCATAGAGGCGAAGTCGGCAGCCTTGAGCGAAGCGCCGCCCACGAGGGCGCCGTCAACGTCGGGCTTGGCGACGAGCTCGGCGATGTTGCCGGGCTTCGCGGAACCGCCGTAGAGAACGCGGATGCCGTTGGCGAGCTCCTCGCCGAACATCTCCTTGAGGGTCTCACGGATAGCGCCGCAGACCTCCTGAGCGTCCTCGGCGGTAGCGGTCTTGCCGGTGCCGATAGCCCAGATGGGCTCGTAGGCGACAACGACCTGCTTGGGGCAAGTGATCTCGAGACCCTCGAGACCAGCCTTGACCTGGTTCACGACGTGCTCGACATAGGTGCCAGCCTCGCGGACCTCGAGGGACTCGCCGCAGCAGAAGACGGGAACAAGACCGGCGGCAACGAGGGCCTTGGCCTTCTTGTTCTGGTCCTCGTCGGTCTCGTGGAAATAGTCGCGCCGCTCGGAGTGACCGATGATGCAGTAGGTGCAGCCAGCAGACTTGAGCATGTCGCAAGAGGACTCACCGGTGAAGGCACCCTTGGCCTCCCAGTACACGTTCTGTGCACCGAGGGCGATGGGGGCAGCCTGAATGCGGTCATGAACCGTGGTGATGTCAATGGTCGGAGGGCAGACGAGCACCTCGACGCCAGCCGGAACCTCGGGCAGAGCCTGAGCCAGCTCGTCGGCGAGCTTGGCGGCCTCGGCGACGTCGTTGTTCATCTTCCAGTTACCAGCGATAAGAAGAGTGCGATTAGGCATCGAGAAGCGCCTCCACTCCGGGCAGAGCCTTACCCTCGACGAGCTCCATGGAAGCGCCACCACCGGTGGAGATCCAGCTCATCTTGTCGGCCAGGTTGAACTTGTTGACAGCTGCGACAGAGTCGCCGCCGCCGATGATCGAGGTGCAGTCGGCCTCGGCAACAGCCTCGGCGATAGCCTGGGTGCCGTGAGCGAAGTTATCGAACTCGAAGACGCCCATGGGGCCATTCCAGAACACGGTCTTGGCGCCCTTGACAGCCTCGGCGTAGAGCTCCTCGGTCTTGGGGCCGATGTCCATGCCCTCACGATCGTCGGGGATAGCGTCGGAAGCGACAACCTCGGGGACAGCGTCCTCGCCAAAGTGATCGGCAACGCGGTTGTCGATGGGGAGCAGGATCTTGACGCCCTTCTCCTCGGCCTTCTTGAGCATCTCGCCGGCGCGCTCGACCCAGTCCTCTTCCTTGAGGGACTGACCGACGGTCAGGCCCTGAGCCAGGAAGAAGGTGTAGGCCATGCCGCCACCGATGATCAGGGTGTCAGCGGAGTCGATAAGGTGATCGAGAACGCCGATCTTGGAGGAAACCTTGGAACCGCCGACGATAGCGACGAAGGGGCGCTCGGGCTCGGCGAAGATGCCGGTCAGCGTGTCGACCTCCTTCTCGAGCAGGAAGCCGGCGACGGCAGGCAGGTAAGCGGCGGGGCCCACGACGGAACCCTGGGCGCGGTGAGCGGTGCCGAATGCATCGAGAACGAAGACGTCACCATAGGAAGCGAGGGTCTTGGCGATCTCGGGATCGTTCTTCTTCTCACGCTTGTCGAAACGGACGTTCTCGAGAACGAGGACCTTGCCCGGCTCGACGGCGGCAACAGCCTCAGCAGCCTTCTCGCCGTAGGTGTCGGCGACAAAGGCAACATCGAGACCAGAGAGCTCAGCGAGCTTCTTGGCGACAGGCTCAAGGGAGAGCTCAGGCTGGAAGCCGGTGCCCTCGGGACGGCCGAGGTGGCTCATGAGGATGACGCGAGCGTTGTGCTCAACGAGGTAGTTGATGGTGGGCAGGGCAGCCTTGATGCGGGTGGTGTCGCCAACGACGCCATCCTTGATAGGCACGTTGAAGTCAACGCGGACGAGAACGCGCTTGCCGTCGACATCGATGTCGCGGACGGTCTTCTTGGTAAAGGCCATGTTTGCTTCTACCTTTCGTACGTGTCTGCCTCCCATTACGGCAGACGATTTCCTATAAAAAGGGCGCGACCCTAGGGTGTAAGCCCTATAAGGCCGCGCCCTTCTTTAGACGCTCAACGAGCTATTCGCTAAAAGCTAAATTAAGCAACGAACTTCTCGAAGTACTTGATGGTGCGGACCATCTGAGAGGTGTAAGAGTTCTCGTTGTCGTACCAAGAGGTGACCTGAACGAGGGTCTGGCCGTTGCCGAGATCAGAGCACATGGTCTGAGTGGCGTCGAAGATGGAGCCGTGGGTCTCGCCGATGATGTCGGTGGAGACGATGTCGTCCTCGTTGTAACCGAAGGTCTCGGAGATGGTGGCAGCGTAGGCCTTCATAGCGGCGTTGACCTCGTCGACGGTGACCTTCTTGTCAACGACAGCGTAGAGGTTGGTGATGGAGCCGGTCGGCGTCGGGACGCGCTGGGCGGCACCGATGAGCTTACCGTTGAGCTCGGGGAGAACCAGGCCGATAGCCTTGGCAGCACCAGTGGTGTTGGGGACGATGTTGACGGCGCAGGCGCGGCTACGACGCTTGTTGCCCTTGCGCTGCGGGCCGTCGAGCGGCATCTGGTCGCCAGTCCAGGCGTGAATGGTGGTCATGATGCCGGACACGATGGGAGCGAAGTCGTTCAGACCCTTGGCCATCGGGGCGAGGCAGTTGGTGGTGCAGGAAGCGGCGGAGATGATGTTGTCCTCAGCGGTCAGCGTCTCGTGGTTGACGTTGTACACGATGGTGGGCAGATCGCTGCCGGCCGGAGCGGAGATGACGACCTTCTTGGCGCCAGCGTTGATGTGGGCCTGAGCCTTAGCCTTGCTGGTGTAGAAGCCGGTGCACTCGAGAACGACGTCGACGTCGAGGTCGCCCCAAGGCAGGTTGTTGGCGTCGGCCTCCTTGTAGATCTTGATCTCCTTGCCGTCAACGGTGATGGAATCCTCGCCAGCAACGACCTCGTGATCGCGAGCGTAGTTGCCCTGCGTGGAGTCGTACTTCAGCAGGTAAGCGAGCATATCGGGAGAGGTGAGGTCGTTGATAGCGACGATCTCGGAGCCCTCATGACCGAACATCTGACGGAAAGCCAGACGACCGATGCGACCGAAGCCGTTAATAGCAACCTTTACTGCCATTGTGTCTCCTTTCGTAAGGCCCCCGCAAGCTACAGCGCCCGCCGTTGAGGCCCACAAACTAACCACTCGCCTAATATACCTTTTTTTGGACTTGAATTTCACGAGAATAGTCGAAATTGAAAATCAAATTTACGTTAAAACGTTTTAAAGAATAAAATAGCAGCTAAATCCGTATATAAGTCGATACTTTAAA
>CABUDZ010000111.1 GCA_902490445.1 uncultured Collinsella sp. | reverse complement strand
ATACCTCGTCTCTCCATTCCGGCTTCCATCCGGAGAGATCGCTCATGCCGGTAAGGAGAAAGTTCTGCGGGCGTTTCTTTTCCATCATCTTGAGCTTGCTCGGGAAGAACGCAGGATCAGCGAAGTCGTCAATCATATGCCAACGTTTCACATTGTTACGGGCATAGCAATATGGACACCCCACCGTGCAGCCGATGACGATATTCATATTCTGAATCTGATTTTTGATGCAGATGCTCATAACGCCTGCCTACCTGCCTCTCCCGTAAACACGCAATCAGCCTCCCCCACCTTGCGGGCAAAAGCCTCGATATCTTGCTTGCAAGCAGCAGGCTCGCAATCGCTCAAATCGTATGACGTGCCGCCGTTTCGATAGACGGCCCGATGGGAAAACGATCGGCTGACAAGCCCGATGCCGAGCTTCTCGCACAGGGTCATCCGTGCTCCCTTTCAGCTATAAAAAACAGGTGTCTATAAACAGTATCCTTGTTGATTTTCGCAGGGGCAATGAACAAACGCGTGCACCTGTCGATAAACGAACAGCTACTGGACATTGTCAAACGACCCAGATTGGAGAGGCGATGGGAGAAACCAAGATCGACCGCCGGCGGCGCTACACCCTCTCGGTCATACAGGAGGCGTTCTTCGCGCTGCCGGCCGAGGTCGGCTTCGCGAAGATGACGGTGGCGGACATCTGCCGCCGCGCCGAGATCAACCGGGGAACGTTCTATCTGCATTACGAGGATAAGTACGCGCTGCTCGATGCGCTTATCGACGAGGCCCCGAGTTCGCCCATGCCCAGGAGCTGCTCAACGCCTATTCCGAAGGGGGCTTACTGGCGGTATCCGCTCTTCGCGATTCCGATAACCCATCGTGACCTGCGATTCAGGAATACCAGCCTGCGAGCCCTCTCGTTCGGAGGCTGCGGCTAAAACCTCATTGCGCGTCTACCGCTCCGCGTTACTCGCCGCCCGTCCGCGCCGCCGAGAGCAGTGCGCCCAAATCGGCTTGGACCGCCTCTGCCTTGCTTCCAAGCTGCAGTGGGGCCGAGTCGCCCGAGATGTTTACGCTCAGCAGGTGCGCATCCGGCAGCTTTGCGGCCATGCTCCAGAACGGGAGCGTGATGATGCCGGGGGTCATCTCGCCCACGCCGAGCTCCAGCAGCAGCACGCGGCCAGCTCCGCGCTCGCGCACGAAGCGCTCGTATCGTCCGAGGCTCTCGCGCCATGCCGCACCCTGCAGAAACGTGTCGTCGCGCACCCACGGTACAAGCTGCCAGCCGCAGTGCGGGCATCGGGGGACATCCTCGCTGCGGATCTCGAACCCCGCCATGCCCGCGAGCATGCGCTCGACGTAGGGGCTCGCCTCGAAGAGCTCGTCGCAGCATGGCTGCTTGCATTGAAGGTACTCGAAGCTTCCCTGATAGTTGCAGATTCTCTCGGCGGGAAACGTCTTCTCGACTTGGGTGTCCACATTGGTGCTCAGGATGAAGTAGTCCTTATGGCCGATGAGGGACCGCAAGTCGAGATAGGGCTGTGAGGCAGGCTCGCGCAGCATGAAATCGATGTATCGCGCGTAGTAGGCCCATTGCTGCTCGAGGCTGGGGTAGAGGTGGTAGAAGCCCTCGAAAAGGCTCTTGAAGCCAAAGGCCTGCTGCCAGTCAGCCATTCCTGCGCGCGCCATGCCTGCGCGGTTGTAATGGTTGAACCCGGCGGCGCTCGACATGCCCGAGCCGATACCGACGATGATGGCATCGGCATCGTCGATAAGGCTTCGAAGCCTTATCGCTTCTCTTTCTAGGGATGGCATCGGGCGATCTCCTCGAAAGCCGGGGCCATATCGCCGTCAACGAGAATCGTCTCGCACGAGGCGTCGGGCGCCATGGCCTGGCTGTAATTGAACACGATGTAGGTGGCGTGCTCGCAGGCGTTCGCGATCTGGGCGAGCATGTGCTTTATGATGCCGTTGCGCAGTCCCACGCCAAGTTCGAGGATGGCGACCCTGCCATTGCGATGGGCTTGCACAAGGCGCGCGAGATCTTCGAGCTGTGCCATGGCGAGGGCATCTGGATGGGCGAGACGCTGCTCGTCAATCGACGTGCGCGTGCTCCCTTCCGTCTCGAGCACGCGGCTCTCGTCGAATCCAGCGCGCACGAAGTGCCCGTCGATATTGCACGTGATCACGAAGGTGCCAGCGTGCTCCGTAAGACGCCGCAGCCCGTTCATGACCGGGCTGGGCTCATATTCGACATACTCCTTTTGATGGAACCGCTCGGCCCATCGGCGTCGCACGCTGGCATCCGGGGAAGCGAGCCCCTGCAGTATGCAGCCGATGCCGTCTGCCTGGGCGAGGTCCCCGTACGCCTCTTGGAAATGAGCATCGGCGCAGAAAAGGTTGAGCCCCTCCGCCATGTCGAGTCCGTTGCTAGCGCCGATGATGACAAGATCCGCTTCGGCTAGCGCCCTGCCTATGCGAACTGCTTTCGCCGTCTCCATGCGCTACCTCCCCAGCGTCTTGCGCACGTCGGCGAGCACGTCGGCGATGTCGGCGCGAACGGCGAGCCCCCGATCCTCGATCGCGCGGGGGAGAAACTGCGTCTTGTTGTTTACGGCGATGTAGCTGGCCTGCGGTAACTGCGCCGTGAGGGCCCAGAACGGCTCCTGGATAAACGCGGGCGTCATGCGGCCCACACCCAGCTCGAGGAAGAGGATCCTCTGCCGTGCGTGCGCGTCGAGCCAGTCGGACACCTTGCGGTACTGCTCCTCGTAGAGTTCGCCCTGCAGGAAGTTGCCGTAGCCGCGAACCCAGGGGAACGCCTCTGCCCCGCAGTGCGGGCAGCGCGGCACGAGCTCTGTCGGAACCTCCAGACCGTCTCCCATGGCCTCTACCATGTGGGAGACCGGCTCGACCGCATCCCACACCGCGTCGGTGCAACAGTGGGAGCACTGAAAGAAGCGGTGGTCGCCTTGGATCTCTGCCACTTTCTCCCAGGGATAGAGCTTCACAAACTGCGTGTCCTGGTTGGTGGTGAGCACGAAGAAATCCTTCTCGGCGATAATGGTGTCGAGGTCCCTGTAGGGCTTGCGCAGCGGGGCGTTGAGCGTGGTGTCGAGGAAGGTGGCGAGGTATCCCCAGCGCGCCTCGGCGGTGGGCCAGCGGTAGAACGACCCCTCGAAAGCGCCCTTGAAACCGTAGCGCTCGGCGAATTTGCCGAAATGCCTGCGATAGGTTGCGTTGTCCTCGTAATAGAAGTCGCCGCCGCCCGCCGCGGAGAGCCCAGAGGCCCCGCCCACCAGCACGCAATCGGCTTCCTCGATCATGCGGGCGAAGTCCCTGATTTGCTGGTCGTAGGGCTCGGGCTCGCGGTCACTCAGCTCATAGGGCGTGCCGCCGCTGCGGTAGGCGGCCTGAAGGGAAAACGATTGGTTGGTGAGCTCGATAACGAGCTGCTCGTACAGGGTCACTGGATACCTTCTTTCAGCTATTATAAACAGGTGTCTATAAAAAGTATCCATGTCGATTTGCTTAAGAGCAATGAACAGCTTCGGCCTGCTGTCGATAAACGAGCGTTTGCCGGGCATTGTCGAGCGTTGCAATTGGAGGGGTAATGGAAGCGGGGAAGATCGATCGTCGCCGACGCTATACACTCTCGGTCATACGGGAGGCGTTCTTCGCGCTGCTGGCCGAGGTCGGCTTCGCGAAGATGACGGTAGCGGATATCTGCCGCCGCGCCGATATCAACCGTGGCACGTTCTATCTGCACTACGAGGACAAGTTCGCCCTGCTCGACGCGCTTATCGACGAGGCCTTGGCGGCGGTGCCGCCGCTCGAGGGAACGGAGGCGGGTGCCCTCTGCCAGCGTCCGCCGGCAAACGATGACTATTATCTGCTCTACTCGGATGACGACGCGTACGCCCGGGTGGCACAGCGCGTCGTCGAGCGCGGCGCCGAGCAGATGGTTCCCTCGATCATGGAGGAGACTGGGCTTTCGCGCGAGGACGCCTATCTGCTCTTCGTCCACAACGTCCAGGGAAATCTCGCGGTCAACCGCCTGCTCGGTTGGAGGCGAGGGCCCGAGTTTGCCCACGCTCAGGAGCTGCTCAGCGCCTATTCCGAAGGGGGTATGCGAGCGGTATCGGCTCGTCACGATCCTCGTAGCTCGTCTTGACCGCATGTCATTTCAGGTAGGTGGCGTTGCTATGGGCCCTCTTTGATTTTCGACGTTGTATAAGGCAATCGCAATCGCCTTGAGCTTCTTTAGGGAACTTGAGCAAGAGATATGGCCTGCTGGCGATTGATTAACCCCATTTGTTTTGGTTACAAGAAAAAATGCTGCGCGCCTGCAGCATGAAGGAGAGGGAATCCTATGAATATCGTTGTATTGAGCGGTAGCCCGCGTAAGGGCGCCAATACAGATACCATGGTCGAGGCGTTTGCCGAGACCGCGCGTGAGGGCGGCAATACGGTCGAGGTCGTCCGCGTTGCCAGCAAGAAGATCGCCGGCTGCTTGGGATGCCAGTACTGCTTCGCTCATGAGGGCGTCTGCGTGCAGAAGGATGACATGGTCAACGTGATCGAGTCGCTGAAAGACGCAGATATGGTCGTCTTTGCCTCGCCTATCTACTGGTTCGATATCACTGCGCAGGAGAAGGCTGTCATCGACCGCCTGTACGCCTTCGGTGCTACGGGCTTCCCGTTCACCAAGACGGCCCTTTTGCTCGATAGCCACAGCGAGGGCGTCTATGATGCGGCGATCGCCATGTACAAGTCCACGTGCGCATACTGCAAGTGGGAGGACCAGGGCATTGTCACCATCAGCGGTATGACCGAGCGCGACAGCATGGCCTCCTCGCCCAAGCTGGAAGAGGTGCGAGAGCTCGCTCGCAAGCTCGCCTAAGGGCAAGAAGAGCGCATGGCAATCGGTGTTGGTGGAAATGCTTGCTGTCCTTACCGAGAGATAGGGGCGCATTCCCTCAAGCGCCGTATAG
>CABUDZ010000110.1 GCA_902490445.1 uncultured Collinsella sp. | reverse complement strand
TTACTGTTTGGCTGTATTTTGAGTCCTTCTTTTGTATTTGCGCGATAATAACTCCCATTGGCGTTAGGGAGGACTTGATGTTTACCGTTTTTGTCTTGGGCAATATTGCTTCGGGTAAGTCGACTGCCTGCCGCTATCTCGAATCTCATGGCGCCATGCTCATCGATCTGGACGAACTTGCCAAATCGCTGTATGTGCCAGGCTCCGATATCGTCAATGCCCTCGCGGAAGAATTTGGCTGGGATATTTTGGACGAGGAGGGCGGCGTTCGCCGTAACATACTCGCTTCTCGAGCTTTTGTTTCTCCTGATGCGGTCGCGAGGCTCAATAGCATTGTGCACCCCGTTCTCATTGAGCAGCTGTCACTGAGGATTCTTGATCCGGTTTGCTGCACGGTTTCTTCCCCTCGTTATCCCTTTGCGGTGGTCGAGATTTCTGCTCCGACTGGTTTTGAGGATGCATTTGGCTTGGCTGATGAAATTCTGGTCATCAGTGCCCCTTTGTCAGTTCGTCGCGAGCGTGCTATTCAGCGTGGCATGGAGCCATCTGATTTCGATGCCCGTTCTGCTTGCCAGCCCGATGAGTCTGCGCTGTGCAATCTCGCTACAACGGTGATTGATAATGCCGCAGGCGATAATTCGCTCTTTGAGCAGCTTGACTCATGGCTTGCATGCCATGGGTTTATAGACACTGCGAATAAGGAGGATGCCGATGCCTAAGACACGTTTCTTTGCGTGGTATCGCCTTATTCCGCTGGCTGCCGTTTTTGCCTTCGGCCTTATCTCATTCGTTTACTCGTGTGCTCCCGCGGCTTTCTTTAAGCCGCTGTATCCCATTGACCACGAGGCGTATGTAAAGCAATCGAGTATTTCGCATAATCTGGATCCGTATCTGGTGTGCGCTGTCATTAAGTCGGAATCGAATTGGGATCCCGAGGCTGAGTCGAATCAGGGTGCTCAGGGATTGATGCAGCTGATGCCTGTGACTGCTCAGGATATGATCACCAAGGGCCTTGTCGACGGTGACGAGTATTCGGTCGACAACCTTAACGATCCGGCTACCAATATCGAGTTTGGCTGCGCATACCTCTCGTATCTTCTGACCTATTTCAATGGGTCGACGGATAGTGCCATTGCCGCCTATAACGCTGGCATGGGCAATGTCGACGGTTGGGCGCAGCAGAGCACGTCGCTTCATAATGCAATCACCTTTCCCGAGACGCAGGCGTATCTGATTCGTGTCAATAATGCCTGGGTTCGCTATAAGACCCTCTATCCCGATCGGTTCGTATAGGACTATGCCTGCCGCCTGCGTATACTGCAGATATATGAGTTAGGAGTATCCATGGCGGAATTTGAAGTAGAACGCGTTGGCGGTGAACTTAAGCGCTTTGGCGTTGAGGGCGCTGAGGTGCCGTTTGAAGTCGTTTCTCCCTCTGAGCCTGCAGGTTCTCAGCCTAAGGCCATTGAGTCGCTTGTGCAGGGTGTGAGGGATGGAGATCGCTATCAGGTTTTGCTGGGCGTGACTGGTTCGGGCAAGACCTTCACGATGGCTAAGACTATTGAGGCCCTGGGGAAGCCGACGCTGGTCATGGCTCCCAATAAAACGCTCGCCGCTCAGCTTGCGAGCGAGCTCAAAGAGTTCTTTCCCAACAACGCTGTGGTCTACTTTGTCTCGTACTACGACTACTATCAGCCCGAGGCGTATGTGCCGCAAAGCGATACATATATCGAGAAAGACTCCTCGATTAACGAAGAGGTCGAGATGCTGCGCCATCAGGCGACCGCATCGCTGCTATCTCGACGCGATGTGATCGTTGTCGCATCGGTCTCGTGTATCTATGGCATTGGCTCTCCTGAGGACTATGCGGGTCTGGCTCCAAACGTCGACAAGAAGGTGCCGCTCGAGCGCGATGACTTTATCCATGCGCTTATCGACATTCAATATGATCGCAATGACTATGACCTGGCGCGCGGCACGTTCCGCGTGCGCGGTGATGTCGTCGACGTGTATCCGCCTTATGCCGAGCATCCGTTGCGGTTTGAGTTCTTTGGTGACGAGGTTGAACTGATAGCCGAGATCGATGAGGTCACCGGAGAGATGCTTCGTGAGTACGAGGCCATCCCCGTATGGCCGGCATCGCACTACGTGACCGAGAAGCCGAAGGTCAAGGCGGCTCTGAAATCGATCAGCGAAGAGTGCGAGAAGCGCGTGGCGGAGCTCAAGGCGACTGACAAGTTGCTCGAGGCGCAGCGTCTGCAGCAGCGCACCGATTATGATCTTGAGATGCTCGAGACGATGGGCTTTTGCAACGGCATCGAGAACTACTCGCGTCATCTGGACGGTCGCAAGCCGGGTGAGCCGCCGTTTACCCTGATCGATTACTTTCCTAAGGACATGCTCTGCATCATCGATGAGAGCCATGTGACGGTGCCGCAGATTCGCGGTATGCACGAAGGTGACCGCTCGCGTAAGGTAACGCTGGTGGAACACGGTTTTCGCCTGCCCTCGGCACTCGATAATCGCCCGCTTCGTTTCGATGAGTTTGAGGCAAGGATACCCCAGTTTATCTATGTTTCGGCCACACCGGGCGACTACGAGCTGCGGGTGAGCCAAAACGACGTGGAGCAGATTATTCGTCCGACCGGTCTGCTCGACCCCAAGATCGATGTGCGTCCGGTTCGTGGGCAGATTGACGATCTTGAGGACGAGATTCGCGAGCGCGTTGCCCGCAAGGAGCGCGTGCTGGTGACTACGCTCACCAAGCGCATGGCCGAGGACCTGACCGACCATCTGCTTGATGCCGGCATTAAGGTCAATTACATGCACTCCGATACAGCGACGATGGACCGTGTCGAGATCCTGCGAACGCTGCGCGAGGGAAAGATTGATGTTCTCGTTGGCATCAACCTGCTTCGCGAGGGCTTGGATCTCCCCGAGGTCTCACTGGTGGCAATTCTCGATGCCGATAAGGAAGGCTTCTTGCGCAACCGCCGTTCGCTGATTCAGACGATTGGCCGCGCGGCCCGTAACGCCGATGGCGAAGTCATCATGTATGCAGACGTTGTGACCGATTCGATGAAAGAGGCCATCGAGGAGACGCAGCGCCGTCGCGAGATTCAGATGGCATATAACGAAGAACATGGCATTGTGCCCAAGACGGTGCGCAAGGCCATCAACGACATCTCAAGTTTTATTGCCGAGGCCGAAAAAACCGTGGGTTCCAAGGGACGCTCGAAGGGCGACTCTCTTGGCCATGGCGCATTCTATACGCCCGATGAGTCGGGCGAGGGCGGCATACCGGAAACGGTGGCGCCCGAGCAGACACTTGCGGAGCAGTTGGAAGAACTGCCGCATGACGAGCTTGTGCGGATTGTCGAAACCATGGAAGAGGATATGCGCAACGCTTCTGCCGCCATGGACTTTGAGGAGGCGGCGCGCCTGCGCGATGCCGTCGTTCAGATTCGGGCGATGCTTGAGGGTGCGTCTGAGGACGAGACGATCGAGCGCTTACGTTCGCAGGCCCGCAAGGGTTCCACGTTCGCATCGGGCAGAAAGCGCCAGGGTGCACGGTTTAAGAAATAGCGAACAGGCCCCGAGTTCCCTGTGGAGCTCGGAGCCTATGTCTTTTGCGCGCTGGAATTCGTGCGTTAGAGGTCTGCGATCAGGGCTTCGGCACAACGGATGCCGTCGGTGGCCGCGCTCATGATGCCGCCGGCATATCCAGCTCCCTCACCACAAGGGTAGAGGCCCGGGGTCGACACGGCATGGCATGTTCGGTCTCGGGCGACGGTGACCGGTGAGCTCGAGCGGGTCTCCACGCCGGTAAGAACGGCGTCGGGGCGGTCGTAGCCGCGTAGCTTTTTCCCGAGTAGGGGAAGTCCCAGGCGGAGCGACTCGACGATATGCTGCGGCAGGGCTTCGTCAATTGCCGTCCAGGTCACACCGAGCGGATAGGTGGGCTTTACCTTTCCGGGCGCCTTGCTGGCACGTCCTGCGAGGAAATCTCCGACGAGCTGTGCCGGTGCGTTCCAGTTGGAACCGCCCAGGCGATAGGCGGCCGCCTCGCAGGCACGCTGGAGCTCGATGCCGGCGAGCGGGTCATCGTTGGGAAGGTCCTCGGGTGTGACGTTAACGAGCAGGGCGGCATTTGCGTTGCGTCCGTCGCGGGCATTGAGACTGGCGCCGTTGACGCACAGGTGGCCCTGCTCGGAAGAGGCGGCGACAACCTGCCCGCCGGGGCACATGCAAAACGAGAACACGCTGCGGCCGTTGGGAAGATGGGCAACAAGTTTGTAGGGGGCCGCCCCGAGCGCTGGATGTCCCGCCGAGGCTCCATATTGGGCTCGGTCGATGTCGCGCTGCGGATGCTCGATGCGAACGCCCATGGCAAAGGTCTTTTGTGCGAGGGCCACGTTGTGGTCCTTAAGGAGCTTAAAAATATCGCGAGCAGAATGCCCGCAGGCGAGGATGAGGTGCTTTGTCTCAATTGGCTCGTAAGCGGCGTCTTGGGACGATTGGACATCAATACCGGTGATGGCGCCAGACGCGTCGATGCGAATGTCGACGAGCTTCGTTCGATAACGGACGACACCTCCGAGCTGCTCGATGCGCTGGGATATAGCGGTGACAACCGTGGGAAGGATGTCGGAGCCAATGTGCGGCTTGGCATCCCACAGAATATCGCGGGGCGCACCCGCCTCGACGAAGGTTTCGAGGATAAGGCGATGGGCGGGATTTTTGGTTCCCGTATTGAGCTTGCCGTCCGAGAAAGTCCCCGCGCCGCCCAGGCCAAACTGGATATTGCTCTCGGGGTCGAGGATGCGCTCCTTTAGAAAGAGGTCGATCGCCTGCGAGCGGCGAAATGCCGGGTCGCCGCGCTCGATGAGCAAGGGCTTAAGACCTGCTTCGGCGAGCGTAAGCGCAGCGAAAAGGCCGGCGCATCCGGCGCCGACAACGACAGGGCGTTCTTGAGGTGCGTCGGAGGCGGGGGAGGGGAATGAAGGCTCATCGTCTTCTATCGCGCGTACGCGCGAGCGGTCACGCTCGGCAACGCTGTCGACCGCTTCTCGCTCGAGGTGGGGACTGGTCAGCTCAACACGAAAGCTCAGGATAAAATGG
>CABUDZ010000109.1 GCA_902490445.1 uncultured Collinsella sp. | reverse complement strand
GTCCGGTGCGGCGCGAGGCACGCCTTTTTGTCCTGACGGGGTTTGCCCGTCGACCCAAATCGCCGGTCAAAGGCGTTCTTGGGACCAATATGGTGTGTCCGGCGCGTATGCAGCCGTCCTGGCCTGCTGAATACTCGAAAAAATGCACGGTGCTCCCCAGGGGACCCGAGCGTGCAGTGAAAACCATGCCTACGTTCCTATCCGCATCGCCATTTTGCTGCACTGACTTTTCTGAATACCGGGCCCGAGATTGGTCAACCCTAGGCTCCCGGAGCTGCGTTGGGGTCGGTTTCGTTGGCGGCCGCCTGCTTATGGGTGGCAAAGACCGAGCCTTCGTGGTCGAAGAGCTTACGATATTGCATGCGGTCCAGGCAATCGCGCGCATTGGCGGTCTTGGCGGGAACGTTCTTGGCCTCGGCTGTATACCAAACGCCGTGCGCATCCTGCGCCCCCACCACGTTTATCGCCGGCATGTGCGCTCGGTTTTGCAAGCGTGCGCGTTGGTAGGCGGTGAGCGGGGCACCGATGGCATTGAGTGCGAGTGCACCGACGTTATTGATGCTTGTGTTGAGTTCCCCACTCGTTTGTGCGTTGCCGGCGACATCGTAGTTCGCCCAGACCACATAGCGTGTCTGCCAGATGCGCTCGGTATGTGTGGCATCGTCCTCATCGGTAAAGTAGAGGTCGTTGTAGCGGTCGGTGAAGAACGGCTGGTGGTCGCCGTACATCACCACGACGACGGGGCGGTCGAGATCACGCAGCTTTTCCAGGAAGGCGGCGAAGGCGGCATCGGACGCTTCCATGAGCGAGCAGTATTCATTGGTCCAGGTGATAACTTTGTCGGACACACCTTCGACGGCAAGGTGCAGTTGCTGGTCGGTGGGCACCAAGCCCGTGTCATAGGCGGAGTGGTTTTGCATCGTCACGTCGTGGATGAAGATCGGCTGGTCGCTCTGCTTTAGTACCTCGAGGCACTTGTCGTAGGTGGCGGCGTCGGTGACCTTGCGGCAGAGCTCGGGTGCGCCGGCGAAGTCCTCGATCGAGAGGAACTCGTCGAATCCCATGTCCGCGAAGACGTTCTCGCGATTCCAGTTGGTGGCGTGGTTGGGGTGCATGGCCACGGTGCGATAGCCGAGTCTCTTGAACTGACGGGCGAGGTTCTCGCTCGGGGCCAGGTTGTAGGTCATGAACGGGTAGACGCCAGCGCCCAGGAATGCCATGGAGTGTCCGGTTAAGAACTCGAACTCGCTGTTACAGGTGCCGGCACCGAAGGCGCTCATGTAGCTCACTCCCTGCAGAAGCGCGTTGTCGATGGCTTTGAAGCGCTCGGGCCCCTTATAGCCGCAGCCCAGTTCGTTAAAGATTGAAAGGTCGGCGAAGGACTCGTTCATGATGCAGATGACTGAGGGCTTGAGCTGGTCAAACTGTTCGACGGCAGCGGCACGGGAGGGGTCGGCGATGCCGTTCGTGCCCGCGTTCCAGCGCGCGGCAAGGCGCTTGATGATCGCCGAGGCCTCACCGCTCTTGTAGTGCTTGGGTTTAGGCGGCACCATTTTTTGCGCGCTCGAAATGAAGGTGGGGAGAAACCCCTGACTGTAATAGCTCTCGAGGGGCTTCCAGGTATGAAGCTTGATGCCCAAGGTGTCGTAATAGCTGATGAAGGTCTGCGCCCCCAGCACGGCTCCGGCAACAAGTGCGGTACGACGGTCGACGGAGAGGGGGAGTTTGGATTTGGTTGCGACTGGATGCTCCCTCGGCGCTGTCGATGTCCCCTCGGTTGCCGGAGACGCCTTTGGGTCCTTCGATTTCAAGGACGCAGACATCGTATGGTCGATGGGCTCGGGGGACGTTTCCGATGCGCGGTGCGGCGGTCGCCCACATGCATCATGCGGAATGAGGACGATTAGCGCGATTCCCAAGGCCGCGGCGGCAAGCCCCATGAAGCAGAAAGTGCTGAGCTCATAGGTGTAGCTGCCGGCGACCGTCGCAGCGGTCGAGAGGGCGAACAGGTCTCCGGGTTGGATGGGCATCGATTTGAACGTGATTACGAAGTACTCGGCGATACCGATGCTGGCGAGCGCAGCGATGCCCACGATTGCGGGGGTCTTACGGCGGTGCGGCAGATAGAACAACAGGCACAAGAAGCAGAAGATGAGCAAAAGCTCCAAAAGTGCCGGTCCGGGCTGCATCTTCCATAGCTCATGGTTGGAGGGCAGCTCGAGGGCGAGCATCGAGCATATCGAAGCGCCGCCGATCGTTGCCAGCGTACGGGGGTAGGGATGGTCGGTCATCCAGCTTTTCAGATCCTTCATGCTCATCTTCATCGTCTCTGTTCCTTACTCCTAGTTCAGCGTCTTCACGAGCTTCTCCAGGTTGTCGTTCATGATGGGCGGGTAATCCTCGCCGGCTTTAAGCTGTTTGTCAGCGAGTCCCTCGACGGGGTCGAGCTGGACGCGTTGTCGTCAGAAGCGGCGAGAGCAAAGACCGCACTTACAAGGGACATATATGCCGCCGCCATGGGGCCACGGTGACGAATAGGACGCCGCTTGGGATGGCGACGGTAGATTCGGTTGTTCATAGATTGCTTCTGAATTGAAAACGGTTGCGCCGGGGTGCCGACGGCCGAAGGCGATGCCGCTGTGGCACGCGGTAGCTATTTGATTCAATTGGGAGCCGCTAATCGTCCAGGCGGACCCTGAGGGATAATAGGGTGACCGGGGCATATGAAGATCGCTCGGTGCCGATGACGGCTAGGGCGGAGATCAGCAAGAGGATGATGAACGATGTCGCGCCCACGGGGACGGTGCCACCGCCACGGGCGATCGACAGATTGCCGGCGAGCTCGGCGCAGATGGTGCAGCCCGCGCCGGTGCAGTCATGATGCAACTCATAGGCGGCTGCGATGGGGGAGAGGATGGTTACCGCGAGAAGGGCGAAGACGAGAGCCAGGGCGAGCAGGCGAGTGCGAACGGGCGGCATGGAGTCGTGTGCATCGCGATTCGGTGCTATATCTCGCCATGCCGAGGTGCTCAGCTCATCAGTCATCTGCCCTCCCTTCCTCTCATCTGGGCATATTTCATCTGGAGGATTGTAGTCTTGAGAAGCTGATTCACAAAGTTGCCGCGCTAAAACTTCATGCTTTCCGGTCCGCCTTGGGGCTGCGCATAAGTTATCCTCCGACATTCAGAAAATCTAAGTGCCAAAAAATAAGATTTTTTGACTCTGTGTTGTATAACCCGCCATTCGTGGGTACCATTCAACGCGTACGCAAACAAAAAGGGTTAACCCGCGCGGCATGACCGCGCGGCCCACAAAGGAGGAAACAAGCATGTCGTCTTTGAAGCCGCTTGCAGATCGCGTCCTGGTCAAGCCCGACGAGGCCGAGCAGAAGACCGCTTCTGGTCTGTACATCGCCAGCAACGCTCAGGAGAAGCCGCAGCGCGGCACCATCGTTGCCGTGGGTGCCGGTAAGGTCAACGACAAGGGCGAGCGCATCCCCATGGACGTTCAGGTCGGCGACGTTGTCATTTACGGTAAGTTTGGTGGCAACGAGGTCAAGGTCGACGGCGAGAAGTATCTGCTGATGCGCGCCGACGACATCTACGCCGTCGTCGAGGCCTAGTCTCGTCAGAATCTCTGATTCGTCTTTGAACGCGGTCGCCGCATAGGACTCGGAAGCGGCGACGCGAGTCACATTTCTTTTGGAGGATTACTCACCATGGCAAAGAACATTACGTTCAACACCGATGCCCGCGCTAAGCTCGCCAAGGGCGTCAACACTCTGGCCGACGCCGTTACCGTCACCATGGGCCCCAAGGGCCGCTATGTCGCTCTGCAGCGCACGTTCGGTGCTCCGACCATCACCAACGACGGCGTTTCCGTCGCTAAGGAGATCGAGCTCGAGGACAACATCGAGAACATGGGCGCTCAGCTGGTGAAGGAGGTCGCCACCAAGACCAACGACACCGTGGGTGACGGCACCACCACCGCAACCCTGCTCGCTCAGGCTATCGTCAACGACGGTCTGCGCAACGTCGCCGCCGGCGCCAACCCGCTGGCCATCCGTCGCGGCATCGACAAGGCCGTAAACGCCGCCGTCGCCGAGATGAAGAAGCAGGCCAAGCCGGTCGAGACCAAGGAGCAGATCGCTTCCGTCGGCACCATCTCCGCTGGTGACCCCGAGGTCGGCGAGAAGATCGCCGAGGCCATGGAGGTCGTGGGCAAGGACGGCGTCATCACCGTCGAGGATTCCCAGACGTTCGACATCACCATCGACACCGTCGAGGGCATGCAGTTCGACAAGGGCTATGTCTCCGCTTATTTCGTCACGGACAACGACCGCATGGAGGCCGTGATGAAGGATCCGTACATCCTCATCACCGACCAGAAGATCTCCAGCGTTCAGGACATCATGCCTGTTCTCGAGGCTGTCCAGCGCGCCGGCCGTGGCCTGCTCATCATCGCTGAGGACATCGACGGCGAGGCTCTGCCGACCCTGGTCCTCAACAAGATCCGTGGCGCCCTCAACGTCTGCGCCGTCAAGGCCCCGGGCTACGGCGATCGCCGCAAGCGCATCCTCGAGGACATCGCCGTCCTCACCGGTGGCCAGGCCGCTCTGGACGAGCTGGGCGTGAAGGTCGCTGACATCACCGCCGATATGCTCGGTACCGCTAAGTCCGTCACCATCTCCAAGGACAACACCGTCGTCGTCGGCGGCGCTGGCTCCAAGGAGGCCATCGACGCCCGCATCGCTCAGATTAAGGGCGAGATGGAGAACACCACCTCTGACTTCGACCGTGAGAAGCTCCAGGAGCGCCTGGCCAAGCTCTCCGGTGGCGTTGCCGTCATCAAGGTCGGCGCTGCTACCGAGTCCGAGCTCAAGGAGATCAAGCACCGCGTCGAGGATGCCCTGCAGGCTACCCGCGCTGCTGTCGAGGAGGGCATTGTCGCCGGTGGCGGCGTCGCCTTCATGGACGCTGCTCCTGCGCTCGATGCTGTCGAGATCGACGACCCCGAGGAGAAGATCGGCGTCGATATCGTCAAGAAGGCTCTGACCGCTCCGGTCGCTACTATCGCCAAGAACGCTGGCTTTGAGGGCGCTGTCGTGGTCGACAAGGTTGCCGAGCTGCCCGCCGGCCAGGGTCTCAACTCTGCCAACGGCGAGTGGGGCGACATGATCGAGATGGGCGTCCTCGACCCCGTCAAGGTCAGCCGCGTCACCCTGCAGAACGCTGCTTCTGTCGCCAGCCTGATCCTCATCACCGAGGCTACCGTCTCCGATGTGCCCAAAAACACTCAGCTTGAGGACGCTATCGCTGCTGCTACCGCTGGTCAGCAGGGCGGCGGTATGTACTAAGGCCGACAAGGTCTAGAACTCCCACCGGGGGCGGGACGGGGGTTTCTCTCCGGAACGTCCTCGGACATGCAAAGAGGCTCCTATTTGGCAAGGTGTTTTTTAAAATCCATTTTGCGCTCGGCCTCGAAGGCCCGCCTGTCCCAATCGAGCGGAAGTCC
>CABUDZ010000108.1 GCA_902490445.1 uncultured Collinsella sp. | reverse complement strand
GCACGATCGGGCTCGGGTGCCGTGGGAACAAGGGGGAAACGGGCCATTAGGCAGCCTCAATACGATGCAGGATATCCTCAACGACCTCATCGATCGTACATTCATCCATATCAAACCACACGATACGGTCATCGCGCTTAAACCACGAAAGCTGACGCTTGGCATAACGACGCGAACGCATCTTAATAAGTTCGCGAGCCTCATCCATGCTCATCACGCCATTGAAAGCATCAATGATCTCTTTATAGCCAATTGCCTGCATCGACGTCAGGGCATCTCCCAGCCCCTGGCCCATAAGACCGCGGACCTCATCGACAAGACCCTGCTCAAACATCAGATCGACGCGCTGGTTAATGCACTCGTAGAGCACCTCGCGATTACGCGTCAGACCAAACCATAGGGCATGATAATGCTCGTGCGGAACACTAAACTGCGACTTTTGCTGCGCATAGGAGACGCCATCATCATGCATCTCGAGCGCACGAATCACACGGCGCACGTTATGGGGATGAATAACAGCAGCCGATTCTGGATCGCGCTCGGCAAGCAAGGCATGCAGTTCTTCCTCGCCAATACGCTCGGCAAGCTCCTGATAGCCCGCACGACGATCGTCCTCAAGTTCACCCGAGGGAAAGTCCATCTCATCGAGGGCGGCCTTGAGATACAGCCCCGTACCTCCGCAAAAAACCGGCAGGCAACCCGAACCAAGGAGACGTTCAACATGCGCGCGAGCGTCGGCCTGATAAAGCGCAGCAGAATATGCCACACCCGGCTCTACAATGTCGACGAGACGCAGCGGCGCCGTGCACTCATCGGGCACCATCTTTGCGGTACCGATGTCCATGCCGCGATAGATTTGCATCGCATCGCACGACAGCACTTCGGACGAAAGACGAGCTGCCAAACGGTCGGCAACATCACTCTTACCAACCGCCGTCGGACCGACGATCGCAACGGCGGAAAGACCTGCCCCGGGAGAAACCATTAGCGCGGCTCGCCCACAACGGAACCGGACAAATACCAGGTCTTGGCAACGTCAACGTCAACATCAACGATCTTACCAACAAGCTGATCGATGCTGTAACCCTCGGGGATAGGCGCATGCACGGTCTGATTCTTGGGACTCTTGCCCAGCAGGACCGCGTCGTTCTTTTTACTCGTTCCCTCAATGAGCGCCGGAACCACAGTATGAAGCTCACCCTGGTTATACTCGTGTGCCGTGGTCTCGATAACCTTAACCAGACGGTTGAAACGCTCGAGAATAACCTCATGCGGCGTAGGATCGTCAATCTCGGCGGCCGGGGTACCGGCGCGCTTGGAATAGATGAAGGTATAGGCCTGAGCATAGCGGACCGTCTCGGCAAGTGAGAGCGTCTGCTCAAAGTCTTCTTCAGTCTCACCCGGGAAGCCAACGATAATGTCGGTCGAGAGCGCGATATCGGGCATGCGGTTGCGAATGCGATCGACAAGGCCCAGATAGTCCTCGCGTGTATAACGGCGATTCATCTCTTTGAGGATCCGCGTCGAACCTGACTGGACGGCCAAGTGCAGCTGCGGCATAACGGCAGGCGTCTCGGCCATGGCGTCGATGGTCTCGGGCAGCAGGTCCTTGGGATGCGAAGACGTAAAGAAGATGCGCTCCACGCCCGTATCGCCCACGGCACGCAGCAGATCGGCAAAACGCGGCTTGCCAAACAGATCGCGACCATATGAGTTAACGTTTTGGCCCAGCAGCGTAATCTCACGCACGCCCTGGCGCACCAAACCGGTCACCTCGTCGACAATCTCCTCGAAGGGGCGGCTCTTTTCGCGACCACGCACGTACGGCACGATGCAATAGGTGCAGAAATTATTGCAGCCCGTCATGATGGGCACCCAGGCGTGATACTGAGTCTCGCGATGCCACGGCATGCTCATGGCATCCGTATCCTCATGCTCATTGGTACGGATATGACGCTTGCCATCAAGGAACGCCTCGGCAATGAGCTCGGCCACATGCGCGATGGAATGCGTGCCAAAGATGACATTGACGTTATCGACGTTAGTGAGCAGGCCCTCGCCATCGCGCTGCGCGATGCAACCGCCAACGGCAACCACGCGCTTGCCCGAAGGCGAAGGCGGCAGGCTTTTGCAGGAATTGCACTGACCGTACAGGCGAGTATCGGCGGCCTCGCGCACGCAGCACGTCATGAAGACAACGATATCGGCATGCGCGGGATCGAGCGCCATAAGGCAGCCATACGAATCAAGCAGACCGCTCACACGCTCGGAGTCGTGCTGATTCATCTGGCAGCCAAAGGTGCGGATAAAGTAGGTTTTACCGGCAAGAATATCGCGTACGGAACGCTGGTCCATGTGCATAAGTCCTAACGATGGGGAGCGAAACGAGGCAAGCAGAAGCTATGCCACAGGCTTAACATCATCCATGACGACGTTATCCATAGCAGCTCGATTGATCTGGTGAACGTAGAAAGAAAGGCGGATGGCCGTGCGCGACTCCCCGTTGATGAGGATGTCGGAGAACACCGGCGCGCAGGAAATATCAAACCCGGTCGGAATCAAAAATCCGCGTGCAATGGCCACAGCCTTGATGGCCTGGTTGACGGCACCCGCGCCGACACACTGGATGTTGACGGGTACACCATCCTTGACCATGCCGGCGATGGCGCCGGCAACGGACGCGGGCGATGATTTGCTTGATACCTTCAGGCAATCCATGAAGAAACTCCTGCATTTAAAAGTACGTTTTAACTGCAATAACTGTATCGTACCGAGTGGACTCGGTAAAGGCACTATTCCTCTTTGGCAAGATCAAAGGTCACGGTGATTCGATCACGCGAAACACGGATCTTTGGGTCGCCGCAAAGGTTGAGATAGTACCGGGCGGCAAGGTCATTAAAGTCGCGTTCCACAGCGCGCGAAAACTGTGCCATGTCATCCTTGGCAATACGTAGCCCGCGACGATCCTTCGCGAGATCGACAGGAGCCGGCGCATGCGAGGACGAATCACGCTCGCGCAGCAGACGCGCGGTCACACCGCGAACGGGCTTAATCTGCCCTGCCAAAATGCGATGGGCCGTGCGCTCGGACATCTCAAGACCCAAACCCGAACAAATACGGATAAAGTCCTCGGCATCAGAAGCAAGGCCTAAACGATCGACAACCGGAAGCTCGCTCTCGTCATCAATGAACAGGAGACGAGACGTATCGAGCCGACTTGACGCCTGAGCATAAAGGGTCGCGGCAATCTCAGACGGAGAACCAAGATAGACATCGCAACCACGCAACTCCTCGAGCGCAAACTCACAAGCAGCGCGAATAATATTATGTGGACCGCGAGCGCAGACATAACGTCCGTCCTCATCCTTGACGGCCTGGGGCCAGCTGGACTGATCGGCACGCTCACTGAGGCGGTCGGCCGCGACGCTCACCTTGAAGGCTGAACCAAGATCAACACCGGACGTGACCACACGGGCCTCATCGGTGTTCTGCTTGATCGAAAACAATGCCATGCCACGACCGTGAACGCCCCAACGGTCCATCTTCATGCTCTCGAGCTTGGAGGTAACGCGGGCATCGAAGATTCGCTCTTGCATATCCTGCGGAACGCCCGAACCGTTATCCAGAAAGACAAGCGTGCGGACGCCGTCTTCCTTGGTCGTGGCGAGATAGACCTTGTCGGCGCCGGCATCGCGAGCATTACGGAGCATTTCGATGACGATATCCTCGACATGCTGAATGTCTTGCTTTGCCTGGCGCCGCTCGGCCTCCGAAACGCGGAGGCGGACATACCCCTCGCCAAGGTTCTCCTCGACGCGAAGGTTGCCCTCCCCCGACATCGACGCGATAAATGAGATGAGCTCGTTCGCGTCGCTCATGTTATTTAGCGATATCGACAGCGCGGCTCTCGCGAATCACGACGACGCGCACCTGACCGGGATACTCCATCTCTTCCTCGATCTGATGGGCGATATCGTGAGCCAGAACCGTGGACTGGGCATCGGAGATCTTGTCCGGCTGGACCATGACGTGGACCTCGCGACCGGCCTGCATGGCATAGGTACGCTCGACGCCGTCATGGGAGTTGGCGATCTCCTCGAGCTTCTCAAGACGCTTGATGTAGTTCTCGGCAGACTCGCGACGGGCACCGGGGCGAGAGGCAGAGACAGCATCGGCGGCCTGCACCAGGACATCGAGCACCGTGTTGGGGTCGACATCGGCATGGTGAGCCTCAATAGCGTGGACGATAACGGGCTTCTCGCCATAACGGCGGGCAAGCTCGGCGCCGATGACGGCATGCGGGCCCTCGACGTCGTGGTCGATTGCCTTGCCCAGGTCATGAAGCAGGCCGGCGCGCTTGGCGGTCACAACGTCCAGGCCAAGCTCGGAAGCCATCACGCCGCACAGATCAGAGACCTCGAGGGAATGCTGAAGCACGTTCTGACCAAACGAGGTACGGTAGCGCAGGGCACCAAGGGTCTTGACGATCTCGGGGTGCAGATCGTGGATGCCGGTATCGAAGGCAGCCTGCTCGCCAGCCTCGCGCACGCGCTGCTGAACCAGGTCGGCGGCCTTGTGATACATCTCCTCGATACGGGCAGGGTGAATGCGGCCGTCGGCGATGAGGTTCTCGAGGGCGACACGGGCGGTCTCACGACGGACCGGGTCGAAGCTCGAAAGAACGACGGTCTCGGGCGTGTCGTCGATCACGAGGTTGACGCCGGAAACCTGCTCGAAGGTCCGGATGTTGCGACCCTCGCGACCGATGATACGGCCCTTGAGGTCATCAGAGGGAATGTGCACGGAGGTAACGGTGACCTCGGCAGTGTGGTCGGCAGCGCAGCGCTGAATCGCCAGAGACAGAATCTCCTGGGCGGTCTTGTGGCACTCGGCGCGAACCTGCTGCTCGGACTCGCGAATGATCGTGGCGGCCTCGTGGGTGACCTCGCCGCGAACCTTATCGAGGAGCTCCTTGTGGGCGTCCTCGCGGGTAAGGTCGGCGATACGCTCGAGCTCGGAGGTCTGCTTTGCGCAGAGCTCCTCGAGCTCACGGGAGCGCTTCTCGACCTGACCGGCCTGGCTGGACAGCTGATGCTCGCGCTTGTCGAGAGCGTCGTTGCGGCGATCGAGGGATTCCTCGCGCTGCATCACGCGGTTCTCGAGCGTACGAATCTCGTTCTTACGCTGCTTGTCCTCGGCCTCGGCGGCCTGCTTGTTCTTGATGATCTCCTCTTTAGCCTCGAGCAGAGCCTCTTTTTTGAGGGTCTCGGCCTGACGCTTAGCATCACCGATCAGGGACTCAGCCTGTGCGTGTGCCGACTGGATCTTTTCGTCGGCCTCGTGAAGACTACCCTGCTTGGCGGTGCGCATGTAGGCAATGGCGGCGATGGCACCCAAAATGATGCCAACGAGCGCTGCGATGATAGGCATGCTCACTCCTTTTTATGGATTCGTTACACAACAAAGCGAACCGTCCTTACGAACGGCTCGCGACATTTGAGTAATATGGGCGCAGCTTATGCGGGTCGGATACAGATAAACATATAAACAAACTCATCACAGATGAGCACATATCACAAAGCAAATGACAGTGTTTATCGTACGTTGAACCACAACAACTGTCAAATAAATGGCCCCAGCAC
>CABUDZ010000107.1 GCA_902490445.1 uncultured Collinsella sp. | reverse complement strand
GCAGGCACTTTAGCGTAATATAGCGACCATCGAAAACGGAGACGGCAAAAGCACCGCTTACCGAGGAAAAGGTACCGTTTGCGATATTAGAATTGCGCCCGGCGATAGGTGAAAGGAGAGGCAGATGCAGTTCGTAAAGATCATCACTACTGCAGACAATGCCATCCGACGCCAGCGCGCAATTTCCCGACGACGATAACAATCGTCTCTGTCCGTATGGGGCGAATTGCCTCAACAGAGTCATTTTGAGGTCGTTGGGTTTTAGCACGACATTGCTGCATGTTTCTAGGGCATGTTGTGCTGCTTTTTGCTATTTAACCTGATATTGCACGGTTTTTGACCTCGAAATGACTTGCAACTGACCGATGTTCTAACTAGCTACCAAGGGCGAAAGGAAACAGCCATGAGCAAGGAAAAAGTCGTTCTCGCATATTCCGGTGGTCTTGATACATCCGTATGTGTCAAGTGGCTCCAGGACGAGAAGAATCTCGATGTTGTTTGTGTCTGCGGCAACGTGGGCCAGGAAGAGACCGGTCTGGACGCCAAGAAGCAGAAGGCCCTCGACCTGGGCGTTCTGGATTGCCAGGTGCTCGATCTGCGCGACGAGTTCTCCGATGAGTTCCTGACTAAGGCTATCGCCGCAAACTCTATGTACGAGAACAAATATCCGCTGCTCTCCGCCCTGTCCCGCCCGTTGCTCGCCAAGAAGCTTGTCGAGGTCGCTCACGAGTTTGGCGCGACCTACGTCGCTCACGGCTGCACCGGCAAGGGTAACGACCAGGTTCGTTTTGAGGCTGCCGTCAAGGCCCTCGACCCCGAGCTTAAGGTTATCGCCCCGGTTCGCGAGTGGGATCTTAAGTGCCGTCCCGACGAGGTCGCCTATGCTCACGCCCACAACGTGCCGGTTCCCGAGGGTGCCAACGACAACCCCTATTCCATCGACGACAACCTGTGGGGTCGTGCCATTGAGTGCGGCCACCTGGAGGATCCCTGGAACGAGCCGCTCGACGACGCCTGGGTTATGACCAAGAATCCCGAGGACACGCCCGACACCCCGACGTATACCGAGATTGAGTTTGAGGCCGGCAAGCCCGTCGCCGTCGACGGCAAGAAGATGAAGCTCTCCGAGATCATCATCGCACTCAACAAGATCTCGGGCGACAACGGCTTTGGCCGTCTCGACCTGGTCGAAGACCGTCTGGTGGGCCTTAAGAGCCGCGAGTGCTATGAGGTTCCCGGCGCCCTGACGCTCATCACCGCCCACAAGGCACTCGAGGATATTTGCGTTGAGGGCGACCTGCTCAAGACTAAGATTAAGCTCGAGCAGGATTGGGCCACCGCCGTGTACAACGGCCAGTGGTACAGCCCGCTCAAAAACGCGCTCGACGCCTTTATGGCCGACACCCAGAAGTTCGTGACCGGCACCGTCCGTCTGAAGTTCTTTAAGGGCAACTGCCATGTCGTCGGCCGCAAGAGCCCCTTCAGCCTCTACGATTACGGCCTGGCCACCTACGACCGCGACACCACGTTTGACGAGAAGGCCAGCGCCGGCTTTATCGAGATCGATACGCTGTCGCTCAAGACGTGGGCTAAGGTCCAGGGTCCCAGCTCCGCTGCCGTCCAGGCCTAAGGCTTTTCCTTCCCTTGGTATCCGCGCGGCCCATCCGCGTGATACATAACGGGTGCACGGGGTCCCTACCTTTCGTTATGCTTGCTGACACTTCTTAACATCGGTGGCCCCTACGTTCCGCCCGCATATATGATGCCGCGTCTGCGGCTGAGTCCGAGCCCCGCCGGGGTTGTCCGGCGGGGCTCCTTCTATCAATTTGGCGGCCCTGCGCCTATATATATGAGGAGTATCCATTATGTTCAGTGCTATCGCGCATGCCTTACTTGCCCTCGCGCCCGAGTTCGATGCTGCAAAGGTCGAGGAAGTTCCTATGAGCCTGAAGGCCTGGATCGATGATTCGCAGGGCAACATCCGGAGGGAGACGTTGGGTGCCAAGTGCATGGTGCGTCACTTCTTTGCAAATTAGCTACATGGCCCCGCGCACGGCAGGGAGTGTGTAAAACTAGCGGTTGAAAAATCGCTTTAGCGACAGGGCGCATTGCTTTGGGCGCTTGTTTTGGTATTTGATGAAAGGGGACGGTTCCATGGCTCTTTGGGGCGGTCGTTTTGAGGCAGGCGTGGCCGAGGTCACGCAGGAGTTTGGCGCGTCGTTGCCGGTCGACAAACATCTCTATAAGCAGGATATCGCCGGCTCTAAGGCACATGCCAAGATGCTGGCGGCCCAGGGCATTATCAGCGCCGAGGACGAGCAGGCGATTGCCGAGGGCCTGACCGGAATCGAACAGGATATCGATGCCGGCAACTTCACCTTCGACATCAACGACGAGGACATTCATATGTCCATCGAGAGCGAGCTGACGCGTCGCATCGGCGAGGCGGGCAAGCGCCTGCATACCGGGCGTTCGCGCAACGACCAGGTTGCGACCGATACGCGCCTGGGCGTCAAGGCGCTGGCCAAGGAGCTCATGGAGGCCAATCTTGAGTTGCGCCATGTGCTGGTGGATGCGGGCAAGAAGTATGACAAGGTGATTCTGCCGGGCTATACGCACATGCAGCACGCTCAGCCCGTGCTGCTCTCGCATCATCTGCTGGCGTATTCCTGGATGTTCGCGCGCGACTTTACACGCCTGAAGGCCGCCTTTGATGCCGCTGACAACTGCCCGCTGGGTGCTGCTGCTCTTGCCGGTACGAGCTATCCGCTCGATCGTCAGATGACGGCTGCCGAACTTGGCTTTGCGGGTGTGATTCCCAACTCGCTCGATGCGGTTTCCGACCGTGATTTCCTGCTCGACCTGCATTACGCCGGCTCCGTCATGGCCATGCATCTGTCGCGTCTTTCCGAGGAGATCGTACTGTGGTCGAGCTCCGAATTTGGCTTTATCACGCTTTCCGACTCCTACTCCACCGGCTCGTCCATCATGCCGCAGAAGAAGAACCCCGACTTTGCCGAGCTTATCCGCGGCAAGAGCGGCCGAGTCTATGGGAACCTGGTGCAGCTGCTCGTGACCATGAAGGGCCTGCCGCTTGCTTATAACAAGGACTTGCAGGAGGACAAGGAGGGCGCCCTCGACACTGCCCATACGCTCATGCAGTGCCTGTCCGTTATGGCCGGTATGATTTCGACTTGGACCGTCAACGAGGATTCCATGGCGCGCGAGTGCGGTGTGGGGCACCTTGCCGCCACCGATGTTGCCGATTACTTGGCTAAGCGTGGTCTGCCGTTCCGCGAAGCACATGCCGTGGTGGGCCACCTGGTCCTGATGTGTGAGAAGCGCGGCTGCAATCTTGAGGATCTCCCGTTTGAGGTGTTCCAGGAGGCAAGCCCGCTCTTTGAGCACGATATTACCGAGGCGCTCGACATCCCGTCGATCGTTGCCGCGCGCACGACCGAGGGCGGCACCGCTCCTGCCGCCGTTGCCGTGCAGTTGGGGCGCGCCGAGGCGCAGCTTGCGGCCGATGAGGGTGTGTTTGGCTCGCTGACCAAGGTCGTCGAGATGGGCCACGGAGCTAATTAGCTTATTGGATGCGTCTGTCTGGTGCGTTCATCATATCTTGCCTTTACGGGTGCCCGCTACGGTGGGCGCCCGTTTTGTTATAGAGAAGGAAGGAGCTTGTCGAAAACTTTTGTAGGACCTTTGGGCAGGTTGTGAAGGGAGTGCGTTCACGGGCGGCAATCGACCGTCCATTCTGCTCGTTGCAGATGGAAGTGGGGCGGATGGTACTCTGGTCAGGCTTCGGAACAGAAGTGACACATATGGAGCGCTTCAATAAATAATAACGCTTCAATAAACGGCTTTTTGTTTAACTGCAGTTAGAACTCTGTTACGATGCAGTCCAGGCGGGTGCCGGAATGGGACTTGGGCACGCGCGAACCTACTTGAAAGGCTACCTTATGGCTATCGAGAAGACCTTCATCATGATTAAGCCCGACGCCGTGCGCGATCGCAAGATCGGCGAGATCGTTGCTCGCATTGAGCGCAGCGGCCTTGTTATCGAGCGCATGGAGATGACCACGCTCGAGCGCGCTACCGTCGAGGAGCACTACGCCCATCTGGCCGACAAGCCCTTCTTTGGCGGTCTCTGTGACTTTATGACGAGCGGCCCGGTTGTCAAGATGGTCGTTTCCGGTCTCTCCGCTGTCTCCAAGATGCGCACCCTCATGGGCGCCACCAACCCGCTTGATGCTGCGCCCGGCACCATTCGCGGCGACTTCGCTGTCGATGTCAACGCCAACGTGATCCACGGATCCGACTGCCTGGAGAACGCCGAGATCGAGATCAAGCGCTTCTTTGGCTAAACCAGCTTTGACTCCTTAAAGCTGTTAGCGTGTGGCTTGGGCGCCGCGGAACTTCATCCGCGGCGCCCTTTTTATTCCAGTAGACTTTTGGTAAACCCCCACAAATCTACTAAAGAGCCCCCGTCCGGATGTTTCTTCCGGGCGGGGGCTGGCGTTAGCGTCGTATGGCTTTGTGAATCTTTAGGCCTCGTCGACGATCTTAAGGCCGCGCGTGTGGTCGATCTCGTTGAGGAGGTTAACGCGACGCTCGTGACGGCCGCCCTCAAACTCGGCGTCGAGCCACTCGTCGACGATCATCTTGGCGAGCTCGGAGCCCACGACGCGGGCGCCAAAGGCGAGCACGTTGGTGTTGTTGTGCATGCGCGAGAGCTTGGCGCTGAAGGGCTCGGAGCACACGACGGCACGAACGCCCTCGACCTTGTTGGCGGCCAGGCTGATTCCGACGCCGGTGCCGCAGATCAGGATGCCCAGGTCGACGTCGCCGTTGGCAACTGCCTTGCCCACCTTGTAGCCGGCGATGGGGTAATCAAAGCTCTCGGAGGTGTCGGTGCCAAAGTTCACGACCTCGCATCCGCGCTCCTTCAGGTGCTCGGAAATGATGTTCTTGAGCTCGACGGCGGCGTGGTCGTTACCGATACCAATCTTCATGAGTGGTTCCTCTCTGGTCCGTGCGGCGGAATTGCTAAAGGTTTTACCGCGTTCGACTGCATGATAGCGCGACTTTTGCCTAAACGCTCGGGCGTTTTTTGGTCAAACGCTTTAGCGGCGGCGAACACTCCGCAACGTCCACCTTAGTCGCACCGTCTTGCCTATTCCGTCTCTTCGCTTTCCGGGGAGCCCTTGCGCTCTACCCCGCATTGCGCTTCACTCTTAACTAATCCCCATGTGCGAGGACGGTCAGGACCTCTTCGCTGGCTGCCCCTGCGGAAGCACGTCCGAAATGGCGGGAAGGTCGAGTTTCGCGGCGAGGTTAAGCACGATGCTCACGTACTCCTCGGGCGTCTCTTTCATCCCTCCGCGTACCCACTCGCCAAAAAGGCTGCCGACAACTCCCTCCATGAGAGCCAGTGCGTAGCGCTGCTCTGGCAAAAGATTGCCAATGTCTCCGAGCATGGCCGCCTTCACTTTGGAGGCGTACTTGGAGAAAAAGAGCGGATCGCACGTGTCGTCCATCAGCAGCAGCACCCGTTCGCGGTTCTCGTAGACGAACCTCGAGCCCGCAATCATGGGGGCAACCATGGAGGGCACCCGGTCCTCGTAAGAGCCGTCAGGCGCGATTGCCGCGCCGCCCATCATCCCCTGGTGCATGCGGTCTTCCACCTGCGAAAGCAGGTCGTATTTGTCCTCGGCGTGCAGGTAAAAGGTGCCACGGTTTATGCCCGAACGCTCGGAGAGGGCGCGTACCGTGACCTTCTGAAAGCCCCTGTCCGCCAAAAGGCCCCAGAAGGCCTCCTCTATGCGCTCCTGCGTTGCGAGGTATCTGATGTCGTTCTTGTTCGGCTTCGTCTTCACCATG
>CABUDZ010000106.1 GCA_902490445.1 uncultured Collinsella sp. | reverse complement strand
CTTGCGCAGGACTGTAGAGCAGCAAACTTAACCGCCCCGCCCGGCAGGCGAGCGAACAGGACAGACAACTGTCCAACAATTCGTGCGAAACACAATGAAAAACAGTTTGATGTGAGTTAATATAAACAACGTCGTGAATCTGACTCCTGCCACATGCATGACAGGGGTTAAACACAAAAAGGAGTCAATTATGGTTTCTGAGAAGGCTACTCTCGTCAATCCGCAGGGTCTGCACATGCGTCCGGCTGGTCTGTTCGCCTCCACCATGGGCAAGTACGCCTGTGACGTGACGGTCGTCACCCCCGAGAAGGAGGTCAACGGCAAGTCCCCGATGGCCCTCATGGCTGCTGGTATCCCCTGCGGCACCGAGGTCGAGGTCAAGTGCGACGGCGCCGACGAGGCCGAGGCTCTGGCTGCTGCCATCGAGCTCATCAAGAGCGGTCTTGGCGAGTAGAACTCAAACGGGTCGCATGTTGAACAACTAAGTTCATATTTGGGGGCGCAGTGACCTGTCTTAAGGTAGCTGCGCTCTTTTGTCATGGATATGGCAAAACGCTTTATCACATGACACGGAGAGAGGAATGGGAATGTATCAGGGAGTCAACGCTTCCGAGGGCATCGGTATCGGCACCGTCATGGTCGCCGTCGATCCCGACTTGACGTTTGAGCCGCACGAGGTTGCTGATTCGGCAGCAGAGAAGGAGCGCTATCAGACCGCTCTTTCGGTCTTCTGCGAGAAGACCCAGGCTCAGGCCGACCACATGAAGGAGACGGTGGGCGAGGCCGAGGCCGAGATCATGAGCGGACACATTGTCCTGGCTCAGGATCCGGGCATGACCGACGCCATCAACGCCGCCATTGACGGCGGCACCTGCGCCGAGCAGGCGCTCATGGACACCTCGACCATGTTCGAGAACATGTTCCTGTCCATGGACGATGAGATGTTCCGTCTGCGCGCGGCCGACATCGCCGACATCCGCACCGGTATTCTGGCCGAGCTGCTGGGCAAGGAGGTCGTCGACCTTTCCGTCCTGCCCGAGAACACCGTCGTTGTCGTGCACGACCTCACGCCGTCCATGACCGCCACGATCGATAAGGCCCACGTTGCCGGTATCGTCACCGAGACTGGTGGCCGCACGTCGCACTCCGCAATCATTGCGCGCGCCCTCGAGATCCCGGCTGTCCTTTCGGTTTCCAACAGCTGCACCGCACTGCGCAACGGCATGACCGTTGTCGTCGACGGTGGCAAGGGTATCGTCGAGGCCGATCCCGATGAGGAGACGCTCGCCGCTTACACTGCCAAGGCCGAGGCTTTCGCTGCCGAGAAGGCGGCTCTCGAGGCCTTCCGCGGCAAGCCGTCCGTGACTGCCGACGGCATCAAGAAGATTATTGCCTGCAACATCGGCAACCCCGATGACGTGCCCAACGCGCTCGATCACGATGCCGAGGCTATCGGCCTGTTCCGTTCCGAGTTCCTGTTCATGGACTCTGCTGAGCTTCCTTCCGAGGAGGAGCAGTTCAACGCCTACCGTAAGGTCGCCAGCGCGCTCAAGGGCGCTCCGGTCATCATCCGCACGCTCGATGTGGGTGGCGACAAGGAGATTCCGTACCTGCACATGGTCAAGGAAGAGAACCCCTTCATGGGCTTCCGCGCCGTGCGTTACTGCCTGGCCAACCCCGAACAGTACAAGGTCCAGCTCCGCGCCCTGCTGCGCGCCAGCGCCTTCGGTGACGTCAAGATTATGATCCCGCTCGTCACCTGCGTCGAGGAAGTCTTGGCTGTCAAGGAGCTCGTCGAGCAGTGCAAGACCGAGCTGACCGAAGAGGGTCGCAAGTTCAACGAGAACATCGAGGTCGGCATCATGGTCGAGACGCCTGCAGCCTCGCTGCTCGCTGACCGCCTGGCCGAGGTCGCCGATTTCTTCTCCATCGGCACCAACGACCTGATCGGCTACACCATGTGCGCCGACCGTGGCAACGACACCATCTCCAACCTGTACCAGGTTTACTATCCCGCCGTGCTCCGCTCGCTCAAGAACATCATCGAGAGCGGCGTGAAGGCCGGCATCATGGTCGGTATGTGCGGCGAGGCCGCTGCCGATCCGTTGCTCGAGCCGCTGCTGATCAGCTGGGGCCTGGAGGAGTTCTCGATGAGCGCTCCGTCCATCCTGCGCGCCCGCAAGACCATCAGCCAGTGGACCAAGGCCGAGTGCGACGAGCTCGCCGAGAAGGCGCTCGCCTGCAACACCGCTGCCGAGGTCAAGGCACTGCTCGAGTCCGCAGCTCGCTAATTTGGTATCAGAGGTAACCGCGTGGTTGGAATGGGCCGGCCACGCGGCCCTCACATATACAGGGGGTACTGTAAATGTTCTACACGCTAACCGCTAACCCGGCTGTCGACATGACGGTTTCGAGCTCTCCGCTCGAGCCCGACGAGAACGTCCGCACCGGCTCGGCCAGCTACACGGCTAACGGCAAGGGCCTCGACGTGTCCTTCGCCTTTAAGAAGATGGGCGTCGACACCGTCGCGCTCGGTTTCTTCGCCGGCTTCACGGGCAAGTTCATCGTCGAGGAGGTCATGAACCTGGGTTGCCTCTGCCGCCCGGTCTGGACCGACGGTATCACGCGCATCAACACCTACGTCAACGATGGCCAGCACGAGTACGGCATCCTGAACCCCGGTGCTCCGATCACGCCGCAGCATCAGGAGGAGCTCTACAACATCCTGGACACCGCGGGCGACCTTGAGTGCCTGATCGTCTCCGGCTCCGTGCCTCCCAAAGCTACGCCCGACTTCCTGGCTCAGGTCATGGAGCACGCTCAGGCCCGTGGCGCCGACGTCGTCCTGGACCTGTCCTCCGACAAGCTCAAGGAGCTCGCTCACAAGAAGCCGCTGCTCATTAAGCCGAACCATCACGAGATGAAGGCTATCTTCGGCGTGCCGGTCGACACCGACGACGAGGTCCGCGTTGCCATGAAGCTGGCTCACGAGGCCGGCGTCCAGAACGTGCTGCTCACCCGTGGTAGCCGCGGTGACGCTTACTTCTCCAACGGCGAGGACATCTGGTATGCCAAGCGTGAGTTCAACATCAAGCTTGTCTCTTCCGTCTGCGCCGGCGACTGCACCCTCGCTGCGTTCCTGCACAAGTGGTACAGGGATCGCGACAACGTCGAGGAGGCCATGAAGCTCGCTATGGCCACCGGCGCCAACGTTGCTGAGTCCGTCGGCATCGGCGACTTTGGTCACGTCGACGAGTACAGCAAGCGCGTTGCCGTTCGCAAGCTCGATCGCAAGTAAGCGAAACACGACAAACTCGTGCGCATACGGCGTCCCGGTTTCGACCGGGGCGCCGTTTTTTGTCCCACTCGAACCTCGGAGCCGCGCTTCTCGCGTTCCACACCGTTCACCGAGTTGTTGTAGCCTTTTGCCGAAGCGTGGAATATACTTTCATTAACACGTTGCTTCGTGAAAGGAACATTCATGATTTACACGCTTACTGCAAATCCCGCTATTGACTACAACATCTCCTGCGATGGCTTGTCCGCCAACACCGTTACCCGCACCCGTAACGCTGTCTACACCCCCAACGGCAAGGGTCTCAACGTTTCGTTTACGCTCGACCACTACGGCGTCGACACCACGATCCTGGGCTTCTTCGCCGGCTTCTCGGGTGAGTATATCGTTAAGGGCGCCGAGGCCCTGGGCGTGCCCGTCAAGCCCGTGTGGACTGACGGCATCACGCGTGTTAACGTGTTCCTCAACGCCGGTCCCGACACCGAGTACAACATGGTCAACGCCGGTGCCGCCATCAACGAAGCCAACGAGCAGGAGATGTTTGAGCTTATCGATTCGCTCGATGACATGACCTGCCTGGTTATCAGCGGCTCGCTGCCCCCCAACACCTCCGAGAGCTTCCTGGCAGAGGTCCTGCGTCGCGTGAAGGCGAAGGGCGCCGAGTTCGTGCTCGATATCTCGAGCCATCAGCTGGCCGACCTCATTGCTATGGAGCCGTTGCTCATTAAGCCTAACGACGACGAGCTGCTCGACATCTTTGGCATTAAGGTGAGCGGTGGCGACGACGAGTCCGTCAAGGGCGCCATGGCCGAGCTGCACGCCAAGGGCGCTAAGAATGTACTGCTGACGCTCGGCGGCGACGGCGCGTACTTCTCCAACGGCGAGCACATCTGGTTTGCCAACCGCACCTTCGACGTCAAGCTGCTGTCGACCGTCTGCGCGGGCGACTCCTCGCTGGCCGCCTTCCTGTCCGTGTGGCACGACGCCCCCGAGCGCGTCGAGGATGCCCTGCGCCTCTCGATGGCCACCGGCGCCAACGTGGTCGAGTGCCCGGGTCTGGGCGATTTTGCCAAGGTCGATGAGTATCAGAAGGGTATTGCAATCCGTCAGGTTTGCTAGTTCCGGCACCTTGCCTGAATAGTTCAATTATTTCGCATCCGTCTTAGACTAGGACGGATGCGTTTTTGTTTATCGGACTTGCGTGTGCAGTGGAGGCTGTTTCTTGCTAGACTTCTTGCAGACGCAATCGATAGCCAATTTGATAGTCGCAGGAGGCCATAGGCATGTGCAATGTTTCGCTCAACGGTACGCAGCCGACCGATGCCTCTATCCGTGTCCTGCGTGCGCTTGAGGCAGCAGGTCTTGAGGCTTGGTACGTGGGCGGTTGGGTACGTGATGCCCTGATGGGACGCCCCAGCCACGATGTTGACATGTGCTGCAGCGGCCTGTGGCAGGAGTCCAAAGAGGCGCTCGAAGCGGCTGATATTGCCGTGGTTGAGTCGGGCATAAAATTTGGCGGCATCACGGCTATTTGCGATGATGAGCGCATTGAGGTCACCACCTACCGCCTAGACGGCTTTTACACCGACGGCCGCCATCCCCAGAGTGTGGAGCGTGCGGCGTCGCTTGAGGACGATCTGGCGCGTCGTGACTTTACCGTTAACGCTATGGCCTGGCATCCCGAGCGTGGTCTTGTCGACCGCTACGATGGTCAGGGCGACCTAGACCGCAAGCTCATCCGCGCCGTTGGAGATCCCAAGCGTCGTTTTAACGAGGATGCCCTGCGCATGTTGCGCGCGGTGCGTTTTGCCTGCCGTCTGGATTTTATGATCGAGCCTAAGACTAAACAGGCGCTTGCCGAGTGCGCGCCGCTGCTCGATGCTGTGGCGCGCGAGCGCGTGGGCATTGAGCTCGAGGGTATCCTTTCGACCGGCCACGGGGGAGACGCCATGCTGCGCTACCCCGAGCTCATCTGCGCCGCCGTGCCCGAGTTGGCAGCGGGTCGCGGGTTTGATCAGCGCAGCGTCTATCATGCGTTTAACGTTTACGAGCATATCGCCCGTGTGCTGACGGTGGCGGGGGAGTTGGCGCTGTGCGACGGCTTTACACCCTCAATGAGCCTAATGTGGGCGGCGTTTTTGCACGACGTTTCCAAGCCCGATTGCTTTACGGTCGACCATGCGGGCAGCGGCCACTTTTACGGTCACCCCGAGCTCGGGGCCAAGAAGGCGCGCGCCATCATGGATCGCTTGGCGCTTTCGCACGACTTGGTCCGCGACGTGTGCCTGCTCATTAAGTACCACGACAAGCCGCTGCGCCCCGAGCGCTCCTGCTTGCTCAATATGATGCGCTTGCTTTCGGGCGAGGGCGTCGATACGCCGCGCCTGATGGACGAGCTTATGGACCTTAAGCGTGCCGACACGCTGGGCAAGGCGCCGTCGTGCTTCTATTACGTCGAGACGATCGAAGAGATGCGCTCACTCGCCCATGATTTGTTGGAGGCGGGGGAGCCCTATTCGCTCAAGATGCTTGCTATCAACGGCGGCGACTTGATTCGTGCCGGTGTGAAGCCGGGGCCCGAGCTAGGCCAGCTACTCAACGCCGCCCTCGAAGCCGTTATCGAGGACAACATCCCCAACGATCGCGAAACCCTTTTGGTTCATCTCAACTTGAATTAG
>CABUDZ010000105.1 GCA_902490445.1 uncultured Collinsella sp. | reverse complement strand
TTTTGAGAAGTTCGCGAAGCCCACTTCTCAAAACAGAGTATGCCTCCCCGGCCCTCGTCCGTGAACTCTTCCGCTGGGCGAGCCATAGACGCCGCGTACCGATAGGGTGAGGTGGCGGCTTGAAATTGGTGCTATATTCAGCTTGAGTTGTTAAATGTTAGTAGGAGAGGCTGATATGGGGCTGTTCAAGAAGAAAAACCCGCAGGATGCCTTTGATCCCGATGTGTTTACCATCACGGATACGATTTTGGACCCGCCGCGGTTTACGTTTTTGCCGGCTATCTACCAGGATGCCACGCGTCGCAAGTGGGCCGTACATCAGCGCGGCGGCGAGCCGAAGATTTTTGACTATGCGGACGTGTTGCAGTGCGAAGTGGCCGAGGCGGGCGATCCGGAGGCCGATGAAGCGGTCTCTAAACAGGAATTTGCCCAGCGTATTCTGGCAAATCCCGCTAAGGCGGCAAAAATTAACGCAGCCAAGCGTAATATGTGTCTTGGTATGGGCGTTGTTGTGGCGGTTCAGACGGGAAAAGACGAGGTTTCCAAACTAGAGATTCCCGTTATGACCGATGAAGTCAAACGCGATTCAAGCCTGTATAAGTCGTATCGGAATGTCGCCGAGAAGATCAAGGCCGAATTTGATGCCATGGGTGGCCTGGCCTAATTTTGGCGACATACGTTTCTGAACGAGGAGTCTGTGCAATGGCAGGCGAATCTTATGCAATTCCCCCCAAAGATCGTGCTGTCGAGGGAATTCTTTGGTATATCCAGCACCATCAGCTTGTCGGCGGCGATCGCCTGCCGGCCGAGCGCGTGCTGTGCGAAGAGATTGGCGTTTCGCGTACGGCGTTGCGCGCCGGTATCACGCGGCTCATCTCGTGTGGAACGCTCGAGAGCCGTCGCGGATCGGGTACGTATGTGTGTCCTCCCAAACCGCTCAATATCTTCCAGGAAACGTATAACTTTTCCGATGCCGTGCGGACTGCCGGCCTGCACCCCTCTTCTCGTCTGGTTTCCACCGGGACTATCGAGGCGGATGAGGCGCTTGCCGACAAGCTTGGGGTGGCTGTAGGCGCTCCTTTGCTCCGCATGCAGCGCGTTCGACTTATTGAGGGAGAGCCGGCGTCAATCGAGACGGCTCACGTTAACCTGTCCCTGTGCCCCGCGCTTCCCGATCACGATTTTGAGTGTGAGAGCCTTTACGATGTCTTGCTCAAAGAAGGTGGCGTGCGCGTAGAGCATGGACGTGAGCATATCTCCATCTCGCGTTTGAACGCCGAAGAGGCCGAGTTGCTCCAGCAAGAAGAGGGAACGCCGGTGTTCTATGAGAGCACGATTGAATTTGATAGGGACATGCGTTTTGTGGAGCATTGCAAATCGGTGATTTTACCCACAAAGTTCCGCTTTGCCGATAACGGCGAAAAGAACGGCATGAGGAGCGTGGCAGGTGAACAATGGCTGAAACAGTAGATGCCACCCCGGTTTATATGCGCATTCGACGCCGCATCGAGGAGCGTATCGAACGCGGTATATATCCCACGGGTTCCATGATTCCGTCCGAAAAAGACCTCGCCGAGGAATTTGGTACGACGCGCTTGACCATCCGAAGCGCTGTCGATGAGCTGGTTCGGCGTGGGCAGATTCGACGCGTCCGCGGAAAGGGCGCGTTTGTGGCACAGAAAGTGCCCGTTGCCTACGAGCGAACGGGAGGCTTTCGCGAATCGGTTCGTGCTTCGGGCGGCGAGCCGTCCGTCCGCATCCTCGCGCGTTCCAAGCGTTATGCGGGCCCATATTATGCCAACCTGTTTGGCATTGCCGAGGACGATTTACTGTATTCGATTCGGCGTTTGAACTGCGTCAACGGCGATCCCGTATCGATTGAGATGGCGTTCATCCCGTGCCTGCTGTTTCCCACAATCGAAGATATTGACGTGTCGGTCTTTAGTTTGTACGAGACCTATGAGATGTTGGGCCGAAAGCCGGTCATGGCACAGGAAAAGCTCGATATCGAAGCGCTGGGCGCGCGAGATGCCGGCCTGCTTGGACTGGAGCAGGGCGATCTTGCCTTGACGCTTGAGTGCGTGAGCTTCGATGCGAGCGGCCAGGCGATCGAGTACGTCAAGTCGTTTAACCGCGGTGATGCGGGTGGATATACCTATACGTACTAGCTGGTTTTTTGCATAACGGGCTGAAAAACTGGCGGAATTTTGATTCGTTGAGCAGACTGCATATACAACCTTACATGGCTCAAAATCGACCGTTCGCCGATGGGGATAAATTAATCGACAAAGAGGTATCAAAAAGCCGTAATCTGTAACTGTGATTGGTATCAAATACTAATGATTTGTTACGAGGTGAGACGATGAAGATGCTCGATTACGTTCAGCTTGCCCATGTGCGTATGGGAGAGAACCTCGAGCGTTCGTCTGAGCTGGTAGCGCAGCTCGTTGATATTTTCCAGTCCGGTTCTTTTGACGCGCTGCGCATCGTTGCTTCGGGTTCGTCGCGCCATGCCGCCGATTGCGCCCGCGATTACCTGCAAGATGCGCTGCAGATGCAGGTGTCCGTTGTGACGCCCGAGGCCTTCGTCGATTTTGAACACACCTATCCGCAGCATGCGCTCAACATTGCCGTCTCGCAGAGCGGCTATTCGACCAATACGATTGCGGCACTCGATTACATGCGCGCGCACGATATGGCTGCAGTTGCGCTCACGGCAAACGTCGAGGCACCCATCAAGGAACACGCTGACATCGTTCTTGACTACGGTGTGGGCGTCGAGTCGGTGGACTTTGTAACTCTGGGCGTCGAGGTTCTCGTTGAGTACCTGGTGCTTTTTGGTATTTACGGCGGTCAGGCGCGCGGAACGATTGACGCCAAGGGCGTTGCCCAGCGTCTTGACGACCTGCGCGAGGCTATCCAGGCCAATGCCGTGATGTGCAAGATCGCAGAGGCATATGTCCAAGACCACATGCTCGAGCTTTCTGAGCACATGCCCGCCATGGTCGTCGGCAACGGCCCCAACTATGGCGTTGCCGAAGAAGCGGCCCTCAAGCTGAGCGAGACCATCAAGATTCCTGCCATGCATCACGAGGGCGAGGAGTTCGTCCACGGTCCCGAGATGCAGATAACCCCAGGCTACCTGGTGTTTATCGTCGACGATCCGCAAGGGTCGGAGCGTCTTGCGAATATCGCCGATGCGCTATCGAACGTTACGACAAAAACGGTGCTGCTCACGGCCCATCCCAGGGGTAGGGCTCACGAGGTTGCGGTGCCTCAGGTGGCTCCGCTGCTCAGCGCAATTCCCAATCTTGTGTTCTTCCAGACGATTGCGGCCATAATCGCCGAGCGTCTGAAGTCATGGGACGTGCACCCGTATCTCGATGCCGTCTCCAAGCAAATGGAGGTCAAGGCAGAGGGCTACGAAGAGTCAGTCAATGCGCTTAAGGCCAAAGCGGCTGAGTGTTACGGAATGTAAGCGGGTTTTGATGCCCGTTGGCATGGGGGATGTGGAAACAACCCCAGAAAGGAGAGACAAATGAAGGAAACCGAGAAGATCGAGATCATGCATTTCGACCAGGAGGGCTATCTCGAGGACGGCAAGGCGCTCTACGAGACCGGCAAGAAGATGACCGCGCTCGCCGACAAGGTCGCCGACGAGGGCTACGACGCCGTGTTCCTGATGGGTGTCGGCGGCACCTGGGACGAGCTCATGCAGCTCGAGTACCTCATGAACAAGTTCGGCGACCGCGACCTCGAGGTCTACCTGATCCACGCCGCCGAGTGGAACGTCATGGGCCACAAGCGCATGACCGAGAAGTCCGTCGTGCTCACCGCCTCCGAGTCCGGCACCACCCCCGAGGTCCTCGAGGCCGTCAAGAAGATGAAGGGCATGGGCGTGCGCGTCTACGCCATGACCAAGCCCGAGGGCCCCATCGGCCAGGCTGTCGGTGCCGAGAACTGCGTCAAGATGGCTTCCGATCACGGTAACGGCGGCTGCGAGATGGGCTACTACCTCGCCGACTGCTTCGGCCTGCGCCTGCTCAACCGCCGCGGCTGCTTCCCCAAGTTCGATCTGTTTATCGAGCAGACCAAGGACATCTGGAAGGACATGCTCGATATCCGCAAGCGCTTCGAGCCGCGCGCCGAGGAGCTCGCCAAGAAGTACGCCCTGGCCCCCTACACCATGTTCATCGGCTCCGGCGCCCTGTGGGGCGAGACGATCCTGTTCTCGATGTGCATCCTCGAGGAGATGCAGTGGAAGCGCACCCGCTACATCACCTCGGCCGACTTCTTCCACGGGACCCTCGAGCTCGTGGAGCCCGGCGTCCCCGTGTTCCTGTTCATGGGCGAGGACGAGAACCGCAAGCTCGACGAGCGCGTCCGCGCGTTCCTGACCCGCGGCGTGACCGGCGACACCGACATCAACATCATCGACACCGCCGAGTTCGCGATCCCCGGCCTTGACGACGAGTTCCGCGTCATCGTGTCTCCGTGGATTCTGACGGTGCTCGTTACCGACCGCCTGGCTCGCTACTACGAGACGGTCACCAAGCACAACCTCAAGTATCGTCGCTACTATCACCAGTTCGACTACTAAAGAAAACGGGTGCGGGAACGCGCCGGGCTATTGAGAGGAACACAGAATGAGGCAGTACATCATCGCCAGCCATGCGCACTTCGCTACCGGCATCAAGGAGAGTGTCGAGCTGCTCTCGGGCGCTCGCGACAACGTCCACGATCTTTCGATGTTCGTCGATGACCGCATGGACGTGGCCGAGGAGGCCCAAAAACTGCTGGCAGGCATGGCTGCCGACGATGATGTCGTTGTCTGCACCGACCTCTTTGGCGGCAGCGTCAACAACGAGTTCACCAAGATCGTCCAGACGCGTCCCCGCACGTACCTCGTTACCAACATGAACCTTCCTCTGCTTATCCAGCTGCTGTTCTCTGACGAGTCGGCGCCGGTTGAGGAGACGATTCGCGCCATCGTCGCTGCGGACGATACGCGCGTGAAGTTTGTCAACGATCTTTTGGTCGATGACGAAGAGGAAGAAGAGTTCTAATCCGCAGCACCTACTGACACGCCGTAAGACGGCACAAGACCTTTGGGGGGTCACATTATGATTCAGCTACTTCGCGTCGACCATCGCCTGCTTCATGGCCAGGTCGCGGTCTCTTGGGTCCAGGGCCTTGGCTCCAACTGCATTTTCTGCGTGGGCGATAAGGTCGCCAACGACCCGGTGTGGAAGACGACGCTCAAGATGGGCAAGCCTGCCGGCTGCAAGCTCGTCATCAAGGATATGGCGAATGCCATCGAGGCCATTAACTCGGGTGTGACTGACAAATACAAGATGATTATCTGTGTCGCCACCATCGCTGAGGCAAAGCAGCTTGTTGAAGGCTGCCCGCAGATCAAGTCGGTCAACCTGGGCAACACCAAGCCCAAGGACGAGAAGCGCCCCGATGCTCGTCAGGTCTCTCGTCAGATCTTCCTGACTGCAGCCGAGGAGGCCGATGTGCGTGAGATGCTGAACAACGGCGTCGAGGTCGAGATCCGTCCTCTGGCCGATGACCCCAAGGTTGACTGCGCAAGCGTGCTCTAGGCGTTCAATTTCGAAGAGTCTGAGCTCTTCGTAGTGTCCTATTAGGAAAGGGGGATATATGCTTACCCAAGCAATCCTCATCGGACTTATCGCCGCATTTGGTAAGTTCGACTTCCAGCTCGGTACGCTCTATGCGTTCCGCCCCATCGTCCTGTGCCCGCTCGTGGGCCTGGTGCTGGGGGACCTGCAGTCCGGCCTCGCGATCGGCGCCAGCCTGGAGCTTCTGTTCATGGGCTCGATCTCCATCGGCGCCTACGTGCCGCCTGATGAGACGATCGGCGGCGTGCTCGCCTGCGCCTTCGCTATCCAGTTGGGCCAGAGCACCGAGGCAGCCATCGCGCTCGCTATGCCCATCGCCACGCTGTGCCTTGCCATCAAGAACATCCTCAACGCCGCCCTGCCGATTCTGGTTGACCGCGCTGATGTCTTCTCCGGCCAGGGCAACCTTAAGGGTGTCTATGCGATGCACTTCCTGATCGGTTTGACCGGTATCATCATGGCGTTCCTGCTGTGCTCGCTGTCGTTCTATCTGGGTGCTGACGCCATCCAGGGCATGCTCGACTTCATCCCGCCCTTTGTCCTTGCTGGCTTTGGCGTTGCCGCCAACATCCTGCCGGCCATGGGCTTCGCCATGCTCGGCCGCCTGG
>CABUDZ010000104.1 GCA_902490445.1 uncultured Collinsella sp. | reverse complement strand
AAAGATGTTCACTATTTTTGGTTCGATTTGGTAAATAGTGGACATATGTACCGCATGTAGGCTCGCTGTGCGATAATTTGCGTAGCAATACGTAAGGAGCCTCATATGAGTGATTTTGTCCTGACCTGTGAATCCGCCGCCGATCGAACTCGGGAGTTCTTTGAATCGCGCAATATCCCTGTCGTGTGTTTTCATTACGAGATCGACGATGTTGTCTATGCGGACGATCTGTATCAGTCGATTACGCCGGACGAGTTTTTTGCCCAGATATCCGCGGGCGCCATGCCCAAGACGTCTCAGGTGAGCGTGGGTGAGTACGAGGAGTTTTGGGAGCCGCTTGTTGCCGAGGGCAAAGACGTGCTGCACCTGACGTTGTCGTCGGGTATTTCGGGCACGTATGGATCGGCCTGCGTTGCGGCGCAGATGCTCGCGGATCGCTATCCCCAGGGCGGCAAGGTACGCGTCGTCGATTCGCTGGCGGCGTCTTCGGGCTTTGGCCTGCTGGCGGAATGTGCCGCCGACGTGCGCGATAGCGGGGCTTCACTCGACGAGACGGCTGCCTGGATCGAGGAGCACAAGCTCAACCTGCACCACTGGTTCTTCTCGACCGATCTGTCGAGCTACCTGCGCGGCGGTCGCATTTCGGCTGCGAGCGCGATCATCGGCACGGCGCTTAAGATTTGCCCGCTTATGACGGTCGATTGCGAAGGTGGGCTGTCGCCACGTGAGAAGATTCGCACTAAGAAGCGCGCGATTTCCGAGATGGCTCAGACCATGATGGCACACGTGCAGGACGGTGCGGATTATTCGGGTAAGTGCATCATGTCGCACTCGGCGTGCCGCGAGGATGCCGAGGCAGTTGCGGCGCTGATTGAGAAACAGGTTCCGCAGCTTAAAGGCAAGATTGAGATCAATAACATCGGTACTCTGATTGGCTCGCATACCGGACCTGGTACGGTGGCGCTCTTCTTTATGGGCGACAAGCGCGTGGATTAATTTGCCCCATCACATCGCTGCATGATTGCTCAAACGAAAACGGCCCGCCTCACGTTTGTGGGGCGGGCCAAGATGTTTTGCTAGCGTTTCTTTCCTCGGAAGAAAAAGCCGTGCAGTGAGGGCTTGAGCCCGCGGTTGGCGCGACGCTCCTCGACGCGCTCGTGGATCGAAGCGACGCGCTCGATGACCTCGTCGGGAATCGGCACGTCGGGATTCATGTTCTCGACCTGGCTGACTTCGGCGGCGGCGACCTGGTCGATAATGGGCACATCGTCGCGCGAGATAACGGGCGTGGCGTCTTCCTTCATCTTGCGATAACGCTGCATCATGTCGGTCTGTAGCTGCTGTGCCGAAGGCGGCGTCCAGATGATGGCGTTGGCGCCGGCGGCGATGGTCTCGCGGATGCTCTCGGGTGTTTTGCCGCCCGGTGCGATGAGCGGCAGGTTGGGATAGCGCACGCGCAGTTCACGTAGAACCTGCGGCGTGTTCTTGCCGGCCGCGATGTTGAGGACCTTGGCTCCGGCGCGCACCTTGGCATGCGCATCATCGTCGCAACGTACGACCGTGGCGATGACGGGGATGTCGGCGATGTTGGTGATGTGCTCGACCATCTCGGCAGTAGCGGGGGAGTTGACCACACAGCCCGCCGCGCCCTGCATCTCGGAGACGGCTGCCATCTGAACGGAGCGCTTACCGGTCGTAGTTCCGCCGCCCACGCCTACAAAGACCGGGCACTCGGCGACGGTCAACAGTGCCTGCGTAATGGCCGGCTGCGGCGTGAAGGGGTAAACGGCAAAGACGGCATCGGCATTGGAGTTGCGGATGACCGCGACGTCGGTGGTGTAGATGAGCGATTTGATACGACGGCCGAAGAGCGTGAAGCCGCTGGCCTCCTCAATCTCGTCAGGCATGCGAAGGGCCGCCTTGCGCAGGCGCCCGTCGATGGGCAGCGGCTCCATGGGAAGCAGTCCGTTGGGGGTCACGGCTACCTGGGGTTCGGTGAACTCGTCTGCGAGCTCGACCTCGGAGAAATCGACCGAGGCGACAATGTCCTCGTGAACCTCGGCGGGCACATCGATGGGGGCTTGGTCGTTTGCCGCGGCAGGCGTGTCGAAGGAGCTGGTGCCGACGAAGGCGTCGACGCGCTCATTTAGATCGTTGAGGGTATCCATGGAGGCTCGATTCTATGTGATGACGGCCGGCAGGGTGCCGGCAGCGTTGTGCTTGCTAAATCGTTTGACGAGTTGATTTTTCCCCGCCGCGTCCTCCGTTAGACCGAAGGGCGGCGAACGTGAAGGAGCTGTGGTGGCGGGGATCGAGGTGCTATCTTGAAAGTCCCGTTTAAAAGAGAGGTGACGCGGTATGGAATTTTCGGCAATGTTGGGCTCGATTGGCCTATGCGTGGGCGCAATCGTTGCCGCCGCGGTCATCTACTTTGTGGTCACGGCCATTAAGGGCAAAAGGGCCGAACGCAAGGAGCGCGCGATGCTTAAACAGCATCGCGACCAGCAGGACAAACGCGCACGGAGATAGCTTGTTGAGTTTTGGATCCGTACGCTAGCTGCGTTTTCGGATCAGGGCAATGTAGAAGCCCTCAAATTCGCGGCTGGGCGGAATGGTGAGCGTGCCGGGCAGGCCGTTGGCGATGGCCGATACCTGACCCGCGGCAATGGCCTCGGTCAGGGCGTTGGACTCGATGCGCGGCTTCTCGCCAGCTTCCTGGGCGCGGCGTGCCTCACTTTCGCTTGGCGTGCCGTCGAGGGGGATGAGCTCGCAGTCCATATGCTTGTCGAGGGCCTCTTGCAGGGCGTCCTCGTTTTCCTGCGGCAAGATCGAACAAGTCGAATAGACGAGCGTGCCGCCCGGTTTGAGGGCTCCCATGGCGCGGTCCAGAAGTGCTCGCTGCGAGCGGGCGCACTTGCTCAGCAACTGCTCGGTGAGGCCGCGCAGGCTCTTCTCGTTGCCGCTGACGACGGTGCCCGTGCCGGTGCAGGGAGCGTCGAGCAGGATACGGTCAAAGCGGAAGAACTCGTCGAGCTCGCGTGCGTCGATGCGCATGACGGGCACGTTTTTTGCGCCTTGGCGGTGGAGGTTGGCTTCGAGCTTCTCGGCGCGGGGAATGCTCATCTCGCAGGCGGTAAGGTGCGCCTGCCCCTGCGTGAGGGCGGCGATCTGCGTCGTCTTGCCGCCGGGGGCCGCGCACATGTCCAGGATGTCCTCGCCGGCCTGGGCGCCCAGTACGAGTGGCGGCATCATGGACGACAGACTCTGAAGGTAGATCTTGCCGTCGCGATAGATGTCGAGGTCCCACAGGTCGGAAACCTGGGCGTCGGGCAGGATGAAGGCATCTGGGTACCAAGCGACGGTTTGGTGGGCGATGCCGGCTGCGTCGAGCGCGGCGGCGATGTCCTCGGCGGTCGCCTTGAGCGTGTTGGTGCGCAGCGTGACCGGGCGTGTGGCCGCGGCGCCGAAGCCCTCGATCATGAGCTCGGCATCGGCAGGCGTATAGGCGCCGGCAACCGTGTCGACCATAAAGCGCGGCAGGCCGGCAGCGCAGGGGAGGGCGGCAAGCTGGTCGGAAAGCTCGGTGGCGGCAAACTGCCTGAGCTTGAGCTCGGCCTTGACCTGCTTTTTCTGCTTACGACGACGCGGCTTGGACATCCGTCTTTCCTTCCACCTAAATGATTATTCTGGGACGGGGATTAAAAAATCATTTAATGATCCCCGTCCCAAAAAGACTACTTTGCGTCGCCCGGGAATGATTTTTTAATCCCCGTCCCAGAATAATCATTCCCGGGCGCGTTGCTGTTGCCTAGTACTGGCTCTCGTGCTTGCTGAAGAAGTCGAAGCGCGGGGGCAGCGGCTTCACGCGGTGCTCGCCGGGCTTCTCGCCCAGGCTCTCCACAAACTCGTCCGTGGAGGCGAAGATGTTATCCCAGCTAAAGAAGGCGACCGGATCGACGTCGAAGTACTCGCAGATGAGCTCGCAGCCGGCCGGGACAATGCCGTGCATGAGCACGGTCGCCACGCGCAGCTCGGTAAAGGCGTCGACGAGGGACTGCGTCATTGCTGCATTGGCCGGCTCGCCCTCGAGCTTGTTGGCGGCCTTGGAAGCGTCGCTCCAGCGCTTGTTGGCGGCGCGCAGGTAGTCGTCGCACACGGCAAGCGCGCGGTGCGTCTCGAACTTGTACATAGCCTGCTCAAAGGCGAGAGCTGCCTGCTCGGCGGCTTCGACCACGGCGGCAGAGGCCGCACCGGCGGGGATGCAGCCGTTGCGATAGGGGCTCTCGTCGCCTTCCTTGACGGCGACGCCGTAGAAGCAGCTGCGGGCCAGACGGTTGAACACGCCGGTCAAAAGGGCGCTCTCCTTAAGGGCCGGATCGATGACGCGCTTGTCGTCGCAGGCGCGCACCTCGTTGCCGTCCTTGTCCTTGCCGGTCACGCGGGTGTCGTATGCCTTGGGGCTAAAGCTCACCGGCTTTTCGGACAGGCCGAGCGACAGCCAGTGCGCGCGCATCTGCTCGCAGGTGTAGTGGTTGAGCAGGTCGTCTGCCGGCGGGGGAGGCGTCTGCGAGGACGAGCTGGCCTTTTTGCCCATGTAGAGCAGGTGGTAGCAGGCGCTGACGGTGCTCTGCGTGAGGTCCCAGCCCAGGGCCTCCCACATGGCGGTCTGCGCGATGCAGTAGAAGTAGATGTTGTCCTGACCGATAAACTGGTAGATCTGTGCGTCGTCTGAGCACCACCAGTCGCGCCAGTCGAGCGAGCTGTGCTGGTAGGTGGGCGCGGGCACCTGCGTGGAGTCGGCAGCGGGCTCGCCCATAAGGGCGGCATCCTGGGCGGCGACGCCCTCGGTCACGCCGGCGGCCTTAGCATCGCGCGCGAGCACGGTACGCGTATAGCTGATGGGCGCCCATAGGCTCTCGGGCCAGCACCAGCAGGTGACGTCGGAGACGCCGTCGACCTCGGGTACCGGAACGCCCCAGTCGATGTTGCCGGTGATGCGGAAGGGCACGAGCGCTTTGCCGCTGCGGAAGCGCACGCCGCCGTTGGCGAGCACCGCGTGGGCGTCGTCGCGCTCCTTCCAGCTGGGGAAGGTGACGGTAAAGCTGCTCTTGTTGCCCTCGGGCTCCAGCACGGTGTGCTCGGGCAGCTGGTCCTCGACGGCATCGAAGGCCTCGCGGAATTTGTTCTGAATGTAGAGCTGTGCCGGCAGCAGCCACTCCTCCATGGTCTTGGAGACCACGGAGCGAACCTGCGGGTTCTGGGCGAGCTTGGCGGTATAGGTCTTCATAAAGTCGAGGTAGGCCGGCAGATCAAAGTAGAGATTGTCGACCGGGCGCAGCTCGGGCACCTCGCCGGTGAGCTGGCTCTTGGGCGCGATGAGCTCCTCGGGCTCAAACTGGTGACCCAGGTCGCACTCGTCGGCGTACGCCTTCTCGGACTTGCAGCCCTGGATGGGGCAGCGGCCGATCACCTGACGGCCGTTGAGGAACGTGCCGGCCTTGGCGTCGTAGAACTGCAGCGTGGAGCGCTTGGAGATGGTACCCTGCTCGTGCAAGCGCTCGATAATCTCGGCGGTCACCCCGTTGTGAATTTGGGCCGCCGGCTCAAGGCCCGAGCCGCCGTAGATATCGCAGCTGATGTTGTAGTTATTGAGGGTCGCGGCCTGGCGGGAGTGATTGGACTCGACATATTCGCCGATGGACTTGTCGTAGCCTTCGTTCTCCTTGAGCTTGCGGTAGCTCTCCATGATGGGCGAGCCGTAGCAGTCGGTGCCCGAGGTGAAGATGACGTTCTCGCGGCCCAGACGGTCGCGCAGGAAGCGGGCGAAGAAGTCGGCCGGGACAAAGACGCCACCAACGTGGCCAAAGTGAAGGCCCTTGTTGCCGTAGGGCTCGCCGGCGGTAACGATGGCGCGGCGCGGCCAGCTGGGACGGTCGTTCATGGAGTATTTGGATGCCATGGGACTCCTTCGCATATGGTGAGGGCGCGGCCGGGCGCGGGGCTCGGCGGCGCGGTGGTCAATTCGTGCATATCGTTCGACATTATCGCACATGCGGACGGGTACGTGGCAGGGGCGCTATCCTAAGGTACTATGAATGAGATTTCCAACATACATGCGTTTGAAGACGAGGATTTTCTGCACGCCTGCTTCGTGTGGGGGATGGTCGTAGTCGGTGTGTTTGCCGTGTGCCTGGTGCCAGTGTTTATGCTGCTGGGCGGGCCCGTTGACCTGGATGCTGCTGATGCGGGCGGCTGGACGGCGGTCGTGGGTTGGATAGTCGGCTTGGCTGCGGTTTCGGCGGCGTCGTTTGCCGTGCATGAGCTTGTGCATGGCGTGTTCTTTAAACTGCTGGCGTCTGCGGGCGCGCAGGTGACCTTTGGGGTGAATCGCGAGACGGCGATGATCTATGCCTGCGCCGAGGGCGTTGTGTATTCGCGCCGGCGGTACGTGGCGGTTTGCCTGGCGCCGACGGTTGTTGTGACGACAGCGTTTGCCTTGGGCTTTGCGTTTTCGGGCTATCCGCTGCTGTGCTACCTGGCGGCTGGTCTGCACTTGTCGGGCTGTGTGGGTGATTGGTATTACGTGCGGACCATTCTGCGCGACCGCCGTATCGTCGCCTGCGAGGATACGTCCTTTGGCGTGCGCTTTTTCGCAAAGTAGTCTTTTTGGTGCGGG
>CABUDZ010000103.1 GCA_902490445.1 uncultured Collinsella sp. | reverse complement strand
ATCGGACTGAGCTGGTGCCATAAATGCCCTCCAGTAACGTTTTTGCAGTAAGCACTTTGATAGCGTAAAGTGAAAGGTACAACTTTAAAGGCGAGTCATAAAAAACGCCGCCCCAGGAGGGCGGCGCAACAAGTTGTTTACAATTGCGAGCGCGGCTTTCGACGCAAAAAATCGAAGTGAGTCTTGCTCAAGATAATCGACAGGAAGATAAGCACAAAGCCGGCGAGCAGGCGCGAGGTGAGCGCCTCCCCCATCAGCAGCACCGAAAACAACACGCCCGAAGGCGATTCCATCGAAAGGAGCAGCGAGCCCGTCGAAGCCGGGACATGCGCCAGGCCGACGTTTTGGATGAGCAGAGCCACGCATGTGCAGCCCACCGAGAGAAACGCCATCACACAGATAAAATTCGGCGTCCACACGGACAGAGGCGCCTGGGTCTCGAATAGCAGCGACGAGACCAGGCTTAGGATGCCATTGCCCACAAACATCCAAAACGTGATGACGTTGATGTCCATTTTGCGACCGTACTTGGCGGTCACCGCCATCTGGATGGCGAAGAAGACCGCGCCGCCCAGCGTAATGGCATCGCCGATATTGAACTCGACGCTATCGAGTGCCACCAGGCCAATGCCCGCCAGGCACAGCAGTGCCGCACCCAGGTTATAGCGAGTGAGCTTTTCGCCGCTCAGGAAATAGCTCGCGAACGGCACAAGGATGCAATACGTGCCCGTCAAAAAAGCATTCTTGCCCGCCGTAGTATGTGCCAGACCGACCGTCTGCAGCGCATAGGCCGCCCACATGAGCACGCCCATACTCAGGCCAACGATCAGGTTGCGAGCGTTGAGGTGCGCGATGATGCGCTTGTGGAAGACGGCAAACATGACCAACGCTGCGGGCAGAAAACGTACATAGAGCAGCGCGAACACCGGAATGGTGCCGAGTGCGTCCTTCATAGTGGTAAAGGAGTAGCCCCAGATGACCGCCACCGAAAGGAGCAGAACCTTCCAGAACAACGGCGAGCGTGCGCCGGCACCCCGGGGAATACCACCCGCGCCCAAATCCTCACGGGCTACAGGGCTATCGGGCATGTTTTCGATTTCGTTGGCAGCGTATTGGGCCATGGAACATCCTCGCACTCAAACTGGGCGTGGTGTCCGCACGCGTATGGCTGCGTGCCGCCTCATGGTCAAATAAAAACGGGACGCGCCGGACCCCCGGCACGCCCCGCTACTGTAGCAACAACCAGCGTTGCACCGCAATCCAGCCCACTAAAGCGCCTTGTTCCGCCGTTCTACCGAACGGCGGACCGGCCGACGCTACGCGAGCCGCATTCACGCCAATCTGACGTTCAATTTCAAGGGCGCGACCAGAAGGTCAGCGCCCTCTCATTTCACGTCACCTTGGCGCAAATGCGGCTCGCTCGCTGGCATTAGCGCTGCATCAGCGTTAACGTTGCCGCACTAAATTAGCTTTGTTGATTCCAGCTTTTCGATAATCCAGTCGTTGGCTTTGATGACCGGGCGGCGGAAGACGACGCCCAGGGCCAGCGACGGAATCAGGTAGCTCGCCAAGATACCCAGCTCAATCCAGTACTCCATATGGTAGGCGCCGGCCATGGCGGCATGCATGGCGTTGATGCCGTGAGTAAACGGCAGGAACGGATATATCGCCTGGAACACGGGACCGGTCATCTCGATGGGGAACGTGCCGCCCGAACCGCCGACCTGCATGACCAGCAACACGACGGCAAGCGCCTTGCCGATATCGCCAAACGAAACCGTAAGCGTATAGACGATATTGGAGAACACGAGGCTCGCAATCCAGCCCGCCAGCACAAATTGCAGCGGGTTGTCGCACTGGATGCCAAAGAACAGGATGTCGCCCGCGCACACGAGCGTTGCCTGCAGCAACGCCAGACCGCCAAAGAACAGGTACCGGCCCAGGTAGATCTCGTGCAGGCGCACGGGGATGAGCTCGTTGATGAGCCCATCGTCGACCGACACCTTCATCATGGCCGCCAGAACAATCGAGCCCACCCACAGCGACAAAATCGTGTAGAACGGCGCCATGGCCGAACCGTAATTGCGGATCGGATAGACCGGCTTGCGGTCGAGCGCGACGGGGCCGGAAAGCGACACGGCCAGGCCCTCGGGGTCGTTGCCGATCATCGTCTTGATCGTCGCCAGGTCACCCGACATCAGGGCGCTATCAAGCTCGTCCTTAAAAGCGCTGATCTTGCCCGACGCCTTGCCCAACTGATCAGAAGCCTTGTTGACCAGCGTCGCAGCCTTGGAGAGGCCCTTTGCGAGCGAGCCAGAGGCGTCGGTCAGACCGCTCACGGCGCTATCCAAGTCACCCGAGATACCGTTCAGGGAATCCAGAACGCCCGAAATGGTCTTCTTGAGCTCCTTGGCCTTAACCGAGAACGTGGAATCGTAGTCGGACTTGGCTCCCGAGATACCCGCCTTGGCATCGGCGATGGCCTGGTCGACCTCGGCACGCGAGTTGTTGACCTCCGCCATGCCGTCCGAAAGGGACTTTGCGGTCGCCGTCAGGTCCTTCGCATTGTTGCGGTACTCCACGGCAATTCTGCCCAGCGACGTCGCAGCGGACTCGAGACCGTCTTTGAGCTTGTCATCACTCACCTGGTCGGCAAGGTTGCGGAGCTGATCGGCCATCGCATCGATATCGTCAGCACGCGTATTGAGCGCCGCTGCGGCTTCGTTGAGCTGAGACACCGTAAGGTGAACATGCTGATTCGCGACATTGAATGCCTTCGCAAGCTCGGCGGACACGTTGTCGAACGAGCCCGCGCTTCCGTCAATCGCCGCGTCAACGGCATCGTTGGCGGCCTTCAGCGCTTCTTTGGAATCATTGATGCCGCTCTTGGCGTGCTCCATCAGCTGCTTCGTCGACTCATCAACGGTGCCCGTCTGCTTGAGCATGCCGCCCGCCGATGTCAGTGAATCGGACGTGGAGCTCAAAATGCCCGCGAGCGACGTCGCACTCGTCTGAACGTCCTGCAGGTCCTCGACCGAATCGCCCAGCGTCGAGGACAGATTGGCGATAAAGTTGCTCACCTGGTCGGTACTCATATAGTCGAGCAGGCTGGACACGGTCTTAAGGCCGATGGTCGTGATGGTCTTGGTAAAGGTCTCGTTGACCTGACTCTGGACGGCGCTCGAACCCTTTTCAGTCACGATCTGTGCGATGGCGTTGGCCTTCTGGTTCTCATAGAACTCGATATCGGCGTGCTTCACCTCGGTCGAGAAAAGCGTCATCATGTCGGCGCTAAACGTTTTAGGGATAACGACGGCAGCGTAGTACGCGCCCGACTTAACGCCCTCAATCGCCTTATCGCGGTCGTTGAGGACGACCCAGTCGAAGTTCTCGTTGCCGCGCAGGGTGGCGGTTACGTTTTCGCCCACGTTGACCTCGACGGGAATCAGATCGCTCTCGTAACCCTCATCGGTGTTGACCACGGCGATCTTAAGATTGCCGGTGTTGCCGTACGGATCCCAGCTGCCGGCGATGTTAAACCACGCGTACAGGCACGGTACGATAATGAGGCCCATCACGACAACCATGCCGATCACGGAGTGAGACACGTTTTGGACGTCGCGCTTAAACAGATGCAGGATGTTCTTCATTTATGCCTCACCTCCTTTTGAGTGCTTGCCAAGCGGGGCGCCATCCTCATTCATCACAAATGTGTCGTCCCCGTTCGCGGGCACATGGTGCATATCGTGGTGAATGGACTGGTCGACAGCCTGATCCTTGGAGTTAGAACCTCGCTCGCTGGCATTCAGGCCAAACATGCGACGGGCGGCAGGGATGGCAGCCGTGTGCTCGCGCATCTCGCGGCGAAGGTCCTCGTCCGAAAGCGCCGAGATACGCATCTGGGTATTGAGGCTCGCACGGATGTATTCGATGTTGATGAGCCAGCCGCAGATGGCGATAACCGAAATGATCCAGATAACGAGCAGGATGATCTTGCCGTTATTGTCGATATCGAGCACCGTCGAAAGCACAAAGAGCAGAACCTGCACGCCTACCACGGCGGCAAAACCGCCCTTGATGTAGTACGGGTAGCAATGCTCAAACGCCACGGCATGATCGAGCAGCTCGCGACGGTACGAATCCGAATCGAGCATGACGCGCATGGCCGTGCGCAGCGAATAGCGCTGGCGCGGCAGGTCGTTGGACTCGCAGATCATCAGACCCGTCGTGGAAAGCTGTTTATCAAAGAGCAGGTTGAGGTTGAGCAGCAGCGGACGCAGCTGCAAGCCAATAAAGAGTGCGATGGCAAGGAACACGCCCAGGATGCACAGGTTGAACAGGTAGTTGAACGAATACATGCCACCGACGGTCTCGCGCAGCAGGTTGATGCCATAGGTGAAGGGCAGCAGCGGATGCAGCCATTGGAAGAAGCCGGGCATCATCTCGATGGGATACATGCCCGACGAGCCGGGGATCTGCACGATGACGAGGATGACACCAATGGCTTTACCGATATGCTTAAAGGTGGTGGACAGCGCATAGATGATGTTGACGTAGGTGAACGAGATAGCGATGCCGCCCAGCACGAACAGCAGCGGGTTAACGCACTGTACGCCAATGACCAGATCTCCCACCGTAACAATGATGGCCTGCAACGCACCCAGGATCACCAGGAGCAACCAGCGGCCAAAGTAGCCTTGGCGCGCCGTAAAGCTGCCAACGCCCTCACGGTCGACCTCGAGCTTGTAGATGGCGATGAGCACATAGCCGCCCACCCACAGCGCCAGGTTGGTGTAGAAGGGCGCGATGCCCGAGCCAAAGCTCTTGACCGGATAAATCGACTTGGACGTCAGCTCAACCGGAGATGCCATGAAATCTGCGACGTCATTGACGTTGACGCCCACCAGATCAGCCAGCTCGCCCATGGACTCGGAAGTCTGCAGGGCCGCAATGTCGTTGACGGCGGTTGCGAGCCTGTCCTGGACCTTGGCAAGAGAGTCGTCGGTCTGTGACAGCGTGGTCTTTGCCTGCTTGAGCGTGGCGTCGAGCTGCGCCAGCGTGCCGCGCGCGCTCGCTATCGTGGGGGTCATACCCGACACAATGCCGGTCAAATCGCCCGAAACGGCGGCAAAGGAGTCAAGCGCGCTCGTAGCCTTTGGCAGCGCGTTCTGCCCCAGATCGGTCTGAGCCTGACCGAGGTTAGCCGTACCGGTCTGAATTGCCGCGTTGAGTGCGTTGCTCGCGTTCGAGATTGCCGTAGCGTCGTTTGCCATGGCGCTCGACTGTGCAGAAAGGCCATCCTTGATGCTCTGCAGCTTCTGGTTTTGCTCGCGAAGCGAATCGATGGTCGATACAATGCGCGCATCAATTTCCTCGGAACCTGTCGACGTGTCATTAACGAGAATCTCCAAGTGCCCGATAACGGCCTTATTGTGATCGATCGTCGCCTGGAGAGACTCGAGCGAGTTGTCGATGCGGGTGGTCGTAGATGTGACCGTACCCGTCAGCTTGCCAATCGCAGCGTTCGCGGAGGCTGACGTCTTGGTGAGTGCAAGGCTACCTTCCGAGAGTGCCTTGGAGAGCGAGGTGATAGAGTTGCCCGCCGTGGCGCGAGCCTCGCCCAGCAGGTCGTTGCCCTGGGAGATTGCCTGCGTCAGCGACGGTGCCTGACCTTGCAAGCCGGCAAGCGCCGCATCAGCCGAGGCGATAGCGCCACTCGTCTTATCGATGGCGGCATTCATATCGCCAATCGAATCGCGCACCTCACCCAAGGTGTCGGATGCCTCGGACACCGAACTTGTCAGCGAGTCCTGAGTCTGGGTTGCCTTGTCCTTTAAATCGATGCCGGCATCCTTGGCGATGCCCGCTACGGTCTCGCCCACCGTGGAGACAAACTCCGAGTTGATCTGCTCCTCGATGGTGTTGGCACCGGTATCGGTGACCTTGGGCGCAATGGCGCTCTTCTTCTCATTGACGTAATAGGTGAGCTTCGGCTGATGGTAATTGCCATCGAGCATCGAGACAAGATTGTCGGAGAAGTTCTTGGGGATTACGATCGCCGCGTAGTATTCCCCGCTCTCGACGCCCTCTTTGGCATCGGCAGCCGAGTCGACGAAGGTCCAGCCCAGCTGATCGTTTTCCTTGAGCTGATCGACGACCTTGTCGCCCGCATTGAGCTCGCCCACCAGGTCGTTTTGGGTTCCCTGGTCGTTGTTGGCGATAGCAATCTTGATGCCCTGGGTGTTTCCGTACGGATCCCAGTTTGCCACGATGTTGTACCAGGCATACAGCGAGGGAATGACGCACACGCCCAGGGTAACCACCAGGGCGACGGGATTCACGAGCAATCGCTTGATGTCGCGTTTAAAGATCGCAAAGGAGACCTTTGCGTTGGATAGTTTGCTGCCGAGACTCACGCTTGGACCATCCATCCTGTCGTTGAATCAAATCGTACTATCAAAAACCATTGTACGTAGGCGCTTTAGCGTCTCGAAGCACAATGGTATTGAGTTTTGCGGGTAGCAATATACTACGAAGATTAGTTAACGTACAGTTGTACAGTATCTCAAATTTCAGCAGGTCACAAAACCACAACCCGCACAAATTAGCAATCCGAATAGTCATCGGGGGCGTTCTTAAACTACCAGTCAAACAAGAACGTCCCCCTACGACTACTTTTTCTCC
>CABUDZ010000102.1 GCA_902490445.1 uncultured Collinsella sp. | reverse complement strand
AAGTTCAGAAGCATTGAGTACGGTTTGTGACAATTGGTTTAATAAAGTAGGGGTCATAAACCCTTCTATCTGTTACAGATCAAGACAAAGGAAAACGTCCAATCTCAATATCTCAATCTGTAACAAAAACTCGGTAAAAACAGGTCTTACCGTTACAGATTTAGACATTCGAAACCGACTGATAGGTTCATCTAAATCTGTAACATCTAGACCCCAAAACGGTCCCTAGATGTTACAGATCGAGACAGAAAATCTCTCCCTGACTTTAAATCTCAATCTGTAACACATAGGACCGATTTTCTCCTCTTACTGTTACAAATCAAGACAAACGGAGGGGCCGACTGGCAAACGTCTCGATCTGTAACATCTGGAATCCAACTCTTCTGCTTACTGTTACAGAACGAGACAAACCCCCGACACTAGGGGCGGCAGACGAGGTCACAGATGGTCCTGAGTCTCCCCTCGCCTGCCGTTGGCGGGTGTTGCGGGGCTGTTCGCCGCATTGCCGCTGCACTGAGGGCGTGCAGACCGTAGGATAGTCCTATTGACGGCCTGTCAACTCGTCTGGGAGGCACCGTGGCAGAAACGTTTGATATCGCAATTGTGGGCGCGGGCATTACCGGGTGCGCCATCGCGCGGCAGCTCGCGCGCTATGACTTGTCCATTTGCGTGGTCGAGGCGGCCAACGATATCGCCCTGGGCGCGTCGAAGGCCAACGGCGGCCTGGTGCACGCCGGCTACGATCCGGCGCCGGGCACCGTAAAGGCGCAGGTCAACGCCCGTGGCTGCGAGTTGTACGGTACGTGGGCGCAGGAGCTGGGCTTTCTGTTCTGTCGCACCGGGTCGATGGTGCTGGGCTTTAGCGACGAGGACCGCACACATCTGGAGAAGCTTCGCCAGAATGGCATAGCCAACGGCGTTCCCGAGCTGTCGATTATCGGCCCCGAGCGCATCCACGAGCTGGAACCGCGCGCGAGTGCCCTGGCCACGTGCGCGCTATGGTGCCCCTCGACTGGCTTTGTCGATCCCTTTGAGGTCGCCATTGCCGCGCTGGAGAACGCCGTCGCCAACGGCGTGACATTTATGCGGTCTGCGCCGGTGGAAGCGATTGAGGTTGCTGGCGGCGAGACTACCGACGGGGCTGTGCGCTTTACGCTGGCGACGCCCGCCGGAGAGGTGCGCTGCCGCTACCTGATCAACGCCGCGGGCAACGGCGCCGCGGACATCTCGCATATGGCGGGCGCCGAAGAGTTTCAGATGGTCTGGCGCCAGGGCAACATCGTGGTGCTGGACAAGGAGCCGCGGGCGCTCATGCCGCTCTACCCCGTTCCCATGCCGGTGTCCAAGGGCGTTATCGTCACGGGAACCGTGCACGGCAACACCGTGATTACCGCGACGGCCGCCGTGCGCGAGCCGGGCGACACGCAGACCTATGCGAGCGATGTAAACGCGCTCCTGAACGGCGCGCGCAAGCTGGTGCCCGACCTGGAGACGCACCGCGTGGTGCGTGCGTTTGCCGGCGGGCGTCCGGTCATTCGGGGAACGAACGACTTCTTTATTGGACAGTCGGCCGTGGTGCCGGGGCTCTTCCAAGCGGCGGGCATTCAGTCCCCAGGCGTGGCGAGCGCGCCTGCCATTGCCGAGCGTATAGAACTTGTGATGCGTGAGTCGGGCGTGGAGCTGCGCGAGCGGGCGGACTGGAATCCAATTCGCCGCGAGCCGGACGACTTTGACCGCGCACCGCTGGCGCGCAAGGAGGAGCTGATCGAGTCGGATCCCGCGTGGGGACAGATTGTCTGCCGCTGCGAGACGGTGCCCGAGGCCGAGATCGTGGCCGCGATTCGGCGCCGCCCGGGCGCGGTTTCGGTCGAGGGCGTCAAGCGCCGCTGCCGCGCTGGCATGGGTCGGTGCCAGAGTGGTTTTTGCCAAAGCCGCGTGGTTGCAATCCTTGCCCGCGAGCTGGGCTGTGATTCCAGCGAAGTACTGTTGGAGGATGCCGGATCTTGGCTGGTCGAGGGACCGCTGAAGGGGGTGCGCTAGGATGGCGACGCTTGATATGCGCGACGGACGCGTAGAGACCGGAGCCGTAGCGCCCGTGCAGACGCAGGCCTTCGACGTAGTCGTTATCGGCGGCGGACCTGCCGGCATGGCGGCCGCACTTGCCGCGCATAAGGCCGGCGCACACGTGGCCATCGTGGAGCGCGAGCAGCATCTGGGCGGAATCCTCCGCCAGTGCATCCACCCCGGTTTTGGCCTTTCGCACTTTAAGCAGGAGCTCACCGGTCCCGAGTATGCGCAGCGCTATATCGACCATGTGTGCGCGACCGACATTGCGCTGTTCTTGGGCAGCATGGTGCTTGGAATTGATTCGAGCAAGGGCGCGGGAGACGCCGCAGTCCATACTGTCACGCTCATGAGCCGTACCGGCATGCTTCAGCTCACCGGGCGTGCGGTCGTCCTTGCTATGGGATGCCGCGAGCGTACACGCAGCGAGATCAAGATCCCTGGCAGCCGTCCCGCTGGCGTGTTTACGGCGGGTCTGGCGCAGCGATACATCAATATCGAAAACCTCAAGCCCGGCTCGCGCGCCGTCATTTTGGGCTCGGGCGACATCGGGCTGATCATGGCGCGCCGCTGCACGCTCGAGGGGATTTCGGTCGAGGGCGTGTACGAGCTCATGCCGTACGCCAACGGTCTGCGCCGCAACGTCAAGAACTGCCTGGACGACTTTGGCATTCCGCTGCACCTGTCCACTACCGTGACGCGCGTGATCGGACACGACCGCGTGGAGGCCGTCGAAGTGAGCCAGGTCGACGAGCACCTGGCACCCATTCCGGGGACCGAGCGCATTGTTCCGTGCGACACGCTGCTGCTTTCGGTGGGCCTGATTCCCGAGAACGAGCTTTCGGTGGGCGCGGGCGTTGAACTTGACCCGCGCACGCGAGGCGCCGTGGTGGACCAGAGCCTGCAAACGGGCGTGCCGGGCATCTTTGCCTGCGGCAACGTGCTGCACGTGCACGACCTGGCAGACAATGTGACGACCGAGTCCGAGCGCGCCGGTGCGGCTGCGGCGACATACGCGCTGGGCTGTGGTGCCGGGGCTGATGCGGGCACTGCGGGCCCATGCTGCCAACTCACGGTCTCCCCCGCCGGCGTTGCGGGCTACGCACTGCCGGGACGCATTACGACTGTGGCACTCACCAAACTCAACTTCCGCGTACGCCGACCGGTCGACGCCGCCCGCGTGCGCATTCTGGCAGGCGACGAAGAACTGTTTGCAGGCAAGGTCCGCCCGTTTAAACCGAGCGTCATGGAGAGCTTCCCGCTGCCGAAAAAGGTGATTCAGCGCGCACTCGACCTAGGTGTTAACGAGATTGTCCTGTCCGTCGATCCCGTTGAGGAGGCGTAAGGTCATGAGCACAAACACGATCGAGACGCTGCAGTTCAACTGCACCACCTGCCCATCCGAATGCCTCCTGACCGTGGAGGTGGAGCGTGACGCAGGCGGCGCCGTGGCAGAGGTGCGCTCCGTGACCGGCAACAGCTGCCCGCGCGGCGATAAGTTCGCGCATCAGGAGCTCACCTGCCCCATGCGCGTGCTCACCACCACCGTTGCCGTATCCGGCGGCGACGAGGCGCTGCTGCCCGTGCGCACGGCCGAAGCCATCCCGCTGGCACTCCATGCCCAGGCCATGGACCTCATCCGCGGCCTGGTCGTCGAGGCCCCCATCCGCATGGGCGACGTCGTGCTAGAGAACCTCCTAGACACCAACATCAACCTTATCGCCAGCATGGACATCGACCGAGCCTAAGTAGCTAATTGGGGACGGGGCTCTTTAGCTAATTAGGGACGGAGCTCTTTTAGCTACCCCGCCATCCACCCGGTCCTCCTCCGCAGTTGCGGTGAAATACGGACTGTTTTATGGCTTCAGGCCGCTAAACAGTCCGTATTTCACCGCAACTTATGAGGGCGCGCATGGGATGCAAAGGAGTGTCCCGAAGTGCCGGCATAGACGATATGAGCAGGACATAAAACATTGAGAGCCCCTGCTGCATGAAAGACCGCGGATTAGGCCGACAATGGTGAGTGTCTAATTCAGCCGCGGCGGCCACGCCGCATTCATGGAAGGGGCTCCCATGCTCGATACTACCACCTTCGTCGGCCTCGACGTTCACGCCCGCTCGATAAAGGCCGTCTCCCTCGACGTCATGACCGGGGAGGTGCGCTGCGCGACCTTCGGCTACGACGCCGGCGCCGTCGCGGAGTGGGTCCGCTCCGTGGACCCCGGGGCCAGGTGCGTGTACGAGTCCGGGGTCACGGGCTTCGACCTGCAGAAGAGGCTCTCCGGCCTGGGGGTCGACTGCGTGGTCGGCGCCGTCTCGAAGATGATCAAGCCCAGCGCGGACAGGGGCAGGAAGAACGACCGCAACGACGCCGAGTTCCTCGCCCGCATGCTGTCGGTCGGCAACGTGGTCGAGGTGTGGGTCCCCGACGACGAGTGCGAGGCCGCCCGCGACCTGACCAGGGCGCTCGAGGACGCGAGGGACGACCTCTCGCGCTCGAAGCAGCGGCTCTCCAAGTTCCTGCTCAGGCACGGGCTCGTCTTCGACGAGAGGACGCCCACCGGCCGCAGGAAGGGCAACTGGACCCGGGCGCACTGGTCCTGGATCGAGTCGATTAGGTTCGCGGAGGGGGCCGACAACGACGTGCTCGCCTACTACGTCGACGCGGTCAGGCGGGCGGCGGAGGAGAAGGCGAGGCTCGAGGGGCTCGTCGAGGCCGAGGCCCGCAAGCCCAGGTGGCGGAAGAGGGTCGACTCCCTGCGCTGCCTCAAGGGCGTAGACACCGCTTCCGCCGCCGACCTCGTGTTCGAGGCCGGCGAGTTCTCCAGGTTCAGGAACGCCCGCTCGTTCGCCGCGTGGGTCGGCCTGACGCCCTCCGAGCACTCCAGCGGGGAGAGCGACCGCAGGGGCGCGATCACCAAGGCCGGCAACAAGCACCTGAGAAAGACGCTGGTCGAGGCCGCGTGGCACTACCTGACGTGCTCGGGGCGGCCGAAGGACCTCGCCAAGGGCCAGGCCCCGGACCCAGCCGCCCGGAGGCATGCCGCCAAGGGCGTGCGGAGGCTGGTCGAGAGGCGCGGGGCCCTGCTCGCGCGCGGGGTCCACGGCAGCAAGGCGAACGTCGCCACGGCGCGCGAGCTCGCCTGCTGGGTGTGGGCGGTCGGCCTCATGGCCGAGGAGGCGTAGGGGGCGGTCCCCCGCACATAAGCCAGTCATCCCGGAAGCGGTTCGATCCGAAGCCGTTGAGGCGAACCTCAGGTCCCTTTTCTGCGAGCGCCCAGGGCGCCACACGCGTGCACAGACTGTCGGTTCGACGTAGAAGCCTCAGCCGTAGCAACGGATTGCCCAGCGAGAGATCGCCACGGGCGGATATTAAACTGCAAAGACGAGCGTCGGTAAGACACGCCGAGGTCGCCGCGGACGGGTTGATATAGGGAGAGGGCCTGACCCCATATCGTTGGGGCCAGGCCCGATTTTGCCTCTTGACAATGTCCTGCTCATATTAAAAGGAACGTCCCTATGTGCCGGGCTTGGGATACCATGGTGGCAGCCTAGCGAAAGGATGTTTCATGGCACATGTCGATGACCAGCGCGTGGCGCGCGTGCTCGATGCGCTCGAGGATCAGCACCCCGGTGCGCAGCTGCTCGTGAATGACCCGTGGTCGATCTATTACCTGACCGGCTTTTATGCCGATATGTTCGAGCGTTTTTGCGGCGTGCTGCTCGTGCGCGATGCCGAGCCGGTGATCCTGGTCAACGCACTGCATCAACTGCCCGAGTACGACAATGCCCGCGTCGCCTATCACACCGATACCGATGTCGTGGCCGACGCCATCGCTCGCGAGGTCGATCCGACCAAACCGCTCGGCATCGACACCGTCATGCGCTCCGGCTTTTTGATGCCGCTCATGGAGCGCCACGCCGCAAGCGACTTTTTCCTGGGTGACTTTGCCGTCACCGCCGCGCGCACCTACAAGGATGCCGCCGAGCAGGAGCTTATGCGCGTGTCCTCGGCCGCCAACGACGCCGTGATGGCCGATGCCATCAAACTCGTCCACGAGGGCGTGACGGAGCGCGAAATCGCCGACCAGATGCTCGGCCTGTACCGCAAGCACGGCTGCGAGGGCTTTAGCTTTCCGCCCATCGTGAGCTTTGGCGCCAACGCCGGCGACCCGCATCACGAACCCGACGATACCGTGCTCAAGCATGGCGACGTGGTGCTGTTCGACATTGGCGGACGCCGTCGCAACTACTGCTCGGACATGACACGCACGTTCTTTTGGGGCCAGCCGGACGAGGAGACCGCGCACGTCTACGACATCGTGCGCCGCGCCAACGAGGCCGCCGAGGCGCACATCACGCCGGGCGTTCGTATGTGCGACTTGGACCGCGCCGCACGCGACGTGATTGAGGATGCGGGCTATGGGCAGTACTTTACGCACCGCCTGGGTCACTCAATCGGTCTGCAAGACCACGAGCCGGGCGATGTCTCGCTCGCCAACGAGCAGGTCGTAGAGCCGGGCATGACGTTCTCTATCGAACCGGGTATATACCTCCCCGGTCACACCGGCGTCCGCATCGAGGACCTAGCCCTGGTGACCGAGAACGGCGTCGAGATTCTCAACGCCTACCCCCACGATCCGGTCCGCTTAGACTAGGCAATGCGGCAAAGGGGCTGTCCCTTTGCCGCATCACATGAATGCCGCCACAAAAAGGGCCTATCTACTACGTT
>CABUDZ010000101.1 GCA_902490445.1 uncultured Collinsella sp. | reverse complement strand
CACCTTCAGCCACACCGAGACCACCGTTGTCATGAAAGACAACAAGGACGATTAATCATCCCGACCAACACCACCCGGCCTTTGACAAGAAAGGAAAATCACCATGGGACTCTTGAAAGCTGGATTGGGAGCTGCCGGCGGCGTCATGGCCGACCAGTGGAAGGAATTTATCTATTGCGAATCGATGCCCGCTGACGTCTTGGCCTGCAAGGGCAGCAAGCGCACCGGCGGCCGCAGCTCCAACACGCGCGGCGAGGACAACGTCATCTCGAACGGCTCGGTCATCGCCGTCAACGACGGCCAGGGCATGCTCGTGGTGCAAAACGGCAAGATCATCGAGGTAGCGCTCGAGCCCGGTGAGTTTGTCTTCGATACCGGCAGCGAGCCGAGCGTCTTTAGCGGCAATCTGGGCGACTCCATCAAGGAGACCTTCGCCAATATCGGCAGCCGCTTTACCTTTGGCGGCGACGCGGGCAAAGACCAGCGCGTCTACTTCATCAACACGAAAGAGATCATCGGCAACAAGTACGGCACCGCCTCGCCCGTGCCCTTCCGCGTGGTCGACAACAACATCGGCCTGGACGTCGACATCTCCGTGCGCTGCAACGGCGAGTATTCGTACCGCATCACCAACCCGCTGCTGTTCTACACCAACGTATGCGGCAACGTGACCGATAGCTACACGCGCGACAAGATCGACAGCCAGCTTAAGTCCGAGCTACTCACCGCCCTGCAGCCCGCCTTTGCCAAGATCTCGGAGATGGGCATCCGCTACAGCGCCATCCCCGGCCACACCACCGAGCTCGCCCGCGCGCTCAACGAGGTCCTCTCTGCCGACTGGCATGACCTGCGCGGTGTCGAGATCGTGAGCTTTGGCGTCAACTCCATCGCTGCCTCGCAAGAGGACGAGCAGATGATCAAGGACCTGCAGAAAGCCGCCGTCATGCGCGATCCCACTATGGCGGCAGCCAACATTGCCAGCGCCCAGAGCGACGCAATGCGCGCGGCAGCCGCCAATCCCAACGGCGCGATGGCAGGCTTTATGGGCATGGGCATGGCAGGTGGCATGGGCGGCATGAACGCCAGCCAGCTGTTCGCCGCCGGCCAGGCACAGCAGCAGGCCGCCCCGCAGCCGGCTCCGGCACCCGCTCCCGCACCGGCTCCTGCCGCTGCCCCCGCGGCCGGCACATGGACCTGCAGCTGCGGCGCCACCAACACCGGCAAGTTCTGCTCCGAGTGCGGCAGTCCCGCACCCGCCCCGGCACCGGCCAAGTGGTTCTGCCCCAACTGCGGCAGCGAAAACGGCGGCAAGTTCTGCAGCAACTGCGGAACGCCCAGGCCCTAGCCCCTCTATCTGGTAATTGGCGGGGGATCCGCCACCCCCGCATTTGCTTCTATGGGTTTCGTTCGATAAAGGAGGACACCATGAAGACAACGTTCAAAAAGTCCGTACTCGCATTTCTGACATGCGTCCTTGCGCTCGCCTTTGCCCTGACGGGCTGCAGCGGCGGCGGCAAAGACCCCAAGGCCAACTTCGTCGGCAGCTGGGAACTCTCGGGTGGAACCCTGGAGGGCGAAGAACTGACCGATGAGTACATGAAGATGCTCGAGGATTGGGGTGTGCACTGCGTCCTGATTCTCGATGAGGATGGTACGGGTGCCCTCGACCTGTTCCTTGAAGTCGTCGACCTTAAATGGGAGGCAAAGGACGCCACCACCGTAACCATCACCGCCGAAGACGAGTCGCATGACATGAAGCTCAAGGACGGCAAGCTCATCCTCGAAGAGGATGACGGCAATCTTGTCTTTAGCAAGTCCGACAAGGACCTGTCCGGCACGGTAAAGAAGGATCGCGAGGCGGCCGAGAAGGAAGAAGAGATCGACGAGGCCGTCGAAGACGACGACGTCCAGAAGATTGAAATCTCCCCCGCCGTCACCGTTGCCGATGACGACCTGTGCACCATTACCATCACCGAGAAGTTCAAGGACGAGTGGGGCGACATCGGTTTTGTCGTCAACATCACCAACAAGAGCGACAAGGACCTGACCTTCTACGCCCCCAGCGGCAAGACCAACGTCAACGGCACCATGAAGGAACCCTGGTTCTCGGCTCACCTGATGCCCGGCACCAACGCCACTGAGGAATTCACGTTCTCGAACGGCACGCTCGATAGCCTTGACGACCTGGTCAATACGACCATCGGCATCGACGCCTACCTGACCGATTCCTACGAGGACGTTGCCTCCTACAGCGCAACCATCGCGTAACGGCACGTAACATCAGCCGCGGATTGGCGGACACATCCGCGCACACCAGACGGGGCCGCAGGAGATGATCCTGCGGCCCCGCCGCTTTATGCCGACAGCACTGCCCATACAAGCAGGCCGCCCGCCGTTTTTAGATGCGAAACGGTGGGCGGCCTATCTTTGCGGCGCCGGAACACGGGTGAGCGCGTCGATTACGGGCGCTCCATGTTGGGAACGATGCTGCCCTCGGTCACCGCATGCACGGCCAGGCGCATGATGTTGTCGTAGCCGGTCTTGCTCAGGATCTCCGAGATGCGGCGCTTGATGGTGCCCTCGCTCATAAACAGCTCGGCCGCAATCTCGCGGCGGCTTTTACCCTCGCAGGCAAGGCGCAAGATCGACAGCTCGACATCGTCGAGGGCCGCCGTGCCCGAGAAGATGCTCTCGGGCGGCTTGGGAAACGTGCAGTAACCCGCCAGCGTGGAGCGCATCACGGCGAACAGCTCGTCGATACCGACGTTCTTGTACACAAAGCTATCGACGCCCGCCTCACGGGCCTGATCGACAAAGGTGATCTCGGGCATGCCTGTCATGATAATGATGCGACACTCGGGCAGCTGCTCCTTGATGCGTGCCGCCGCCACGATGCCGTTTGAATCGTGTTCGGTGCACACGTCCATCAGTATCATGTCCGGGCGCTCCTTGAGCGCGACACCCAAGGCCTCGGAGGCATCGGCGATCGCGGCAACGACGGTCATATCGGGCTGGTCGCCAACGGAGCGCGCCAGGCTCTCGCGCAGGATGGCCTGATCTTCGACAATTAACACGCGGATCATGAGCTTCTCCTTTGGGACGTGTCGTTGGCGTTAAGCGGAATGGATACCGTAAGCGTAAAGGGCGGGGTGGCGTGGACCTCTAGGCTGCCACCCAGATCTTGCGCGACATGTCTCATACCTGGGATACCCGTTCCCTCGCGATACGATACGGGGGCCGGGGACCCGTCGTTAGAAATCGTCATGTGCGCGACGGCGTCAGCATCCGTCCTCTCCTGCCACAAGCGCACATGGACCCGATGCGCCTGCGCATGCTTGGTGGCGTTGGTCGAGGCCTCGCGGATAATCTGCAAAAAGGCGGCGGCGACACGCGCGTCCTCAGGCAGCGCACCCTCAACATCGATCTGCACGCTCACCAGGCCAAAAGCATGGACGATATCGCCCAGTTGCTCTGCCGGTTCGGTGTCGCCCCCGCTGCGCAGATCGGCAGCGATTGAGCGCAGCAGCGGGTCGATCTGCTCGAGCGACTCGTCGTCCAAGTGCCCCTCCTCCAAATAGCGATGAAGGATTGATAGGCGCTGGCCGATCACATCGTGAACGCGGGCGCGCATGCGCAGATAGGCCGCATTGTCGGCAACTTTTTTGACTTCTTCGATCTGGGCCTGGAGCTCTTGGCCCGCAAGCTCAAGCAGGTGGTTGGCCTGCGCCAGGCGGTCATGCGCATGCGCATACTCTGTCACGTCCAGACCGATTATGCGCTCGAACGAACGGCCCGAGACCATAACGTCATCGCACACAAACAGGCGAATCTCGGCGGGAGAAACCTCGACCACCGCACGCGCCTCACCAAGGCGGTCCAGGTTGATCCGCACGCGGTTCTTACCGCCTTCGGGCATTTGCATGCTGAGCTTGCGCAGGTCGTTCCATGTACCGCTCATATCGCCTAGGTCGGTGGGCATATGAAGCTCCACCAGGTTTTTGCGCATGCAGCGGTTCATGAGCAGTGGACGGCCCCTCGAGTCCAGATACAGGATGCCCACGGGAATCACGTTGATGGTTTCAATCGTCGAGAACGCGGTGATATCCTCTTGGCGGTTACGGACGTCCATCAAGAGCGCCGCGACGGAACGGAACAGGAAGAACGCTCCCTCTGCGATAAGGACAACGGCCCACACCGAGCCCATGGCAAAAACCACCGGCGGTGCCACGGCGCCAACAAGCAGCAGCTCGGCCAGCATGACAGGGCGACGACAGCGCACCATAAGGACCACGCCATAGACAAAGATCGCGGCATTGAGCCACAGCACTCCGCCCATTGCCCTGGCGCAAACGTCAAGCGGCGCCACCAGATACGAGCCAGACGACGCGAATAAGATGAGCGCCGAAATCATCAGGTGAAGCACAAGGCTCGTCTCGTAGGCGCAAATCACCTTACGGTTATAGGACGAGCGGCGCGATGCGATGAGCGGGACGTGGATCATCTGCAGACACGCAGCCAGGGCAAAGACAACATCGAGCGCAACGATTTGGGGAAGGATGAACGAAATCTGCATCGTCACTCACCCGCCCTCGGCATCAAGACGATCATGCGCAGCTGGCCGGGCTCGCCCTCAAGGCGGTATGCCACGTTGCGCCCTTGCAGAGCGCTTTCGAGCTCTTGCGCAGCGGGCGTCTGCGAAAGATCTTCATCATCGTTGGAAAAAAGCGTGGCGCGCAGCTCGACACTGCACCGGTCATGGTCGCCCAAGTGATACATAAGCGCTGGATGGTCGGTGGTGTAGGCAAAAAACGCAAAGTCATACACGCAGTCGTACAGGGCGCTTACCGTACTGGCGTGCATCGGGCGCCGTATGGCGATAATCGAGGCGCAATCGACATCGATGGTGCGCAGGTCACTTGCAAGCTCGTTGGCGATGAGCTGAATGCGGTCGCGGTCAAAACCGCTCTCCCCGTGCTGTGCCAACGTGAGCGACCCCTTGCGTTTGCAATAGGCGACGAGCATCTTGGCGCGCTGCAGCATGCGGTAACGCTCGTGCGAAGATGCCTCATCGGTCAACGGCGGCAGCGAGCTCAGCAGGTCGTACATCCCTTCGAGCGCACGGGCAAGCGCTTGGTCCACGTCTTGGACCAGTAAGGTCTCGGCCTCTTGGTCTGCCAAATGTGTCTTAAGGTCGTAGTCGGCGGCAAGCAGCTCATTTTGGCGTTGCAGCTCCATGCGACGATGCGCCAGTTCGCGATTGAGTTCGTTGAGCTCCGAGACGTCCTGGGCAAGGAGAGCCGATCCACCCAGCAGCGGAAAGGCGCGATACATTACATCGGGATCGGACGCCACGGCAAAGGCGTGAGCGTGCCCGTGCTCTTGGACCCGCAACTCCTCACGCACGCCTACCGGCATTGGCTTTGACACCGGCGTGACATAGACTTCCTGCAGGTCACGCGTTAGAACTTTGAGGTCAAGCGGCAAGGTGCCGAAAATACCAGCGATATCGTGGTACGACGGGATGACACCGCAATCGAGACAGATTTCCATCGCCACCACGCACAGGACGCAGTAGACAAGTGAAAAATTAAGCCTCCATGCCCAGGGCACACGCAGCGCATATGAAATGGCAAAGAACGCGCCGCCCAATAGGATAAGCGCGGCCGTGCCCGAGAAACGCTGAATACGAAAAGACGAGGACCGTCCTACCAAGATAAAAAAGGCAACGAAGTTAAAGGCTGTCCATACCAGAACGGTACCGTAGCCCCAACCATATGTGTAATCGTTGCTCCAGGTTCCACTCGATCGATCGAAATGGAAGACCTGCTGATGAACATCGTTAGTAAGCACAAAGCCGATAAGCAGGACAGCCATGACCCACAAAACGGTGCGGTACCGACGCCCCATACGATGCTGTTCCAAACCCGCGAGGCGCAGACCGCACAGCTGGTAGATCAGCGGAATGAGCGTCATGGGCACGTAGTACAGGTACCACAGCACGGTGGCATAGAACGGCGTGAACGACTTATATTTGAGGATGACCTCGATCATCCACAGGGCACAAATGGCGGCGATGGCAACAAGGCGGCGGCGCAAGACGTAGTCCAAGCAGCGTAGGTACGCCAACACACCCCAGATTGAAAATGCAATTGCGGCGACAAGCAGCGGGAGAGAGCTCGAGTGGACGAGCGCATCCACGACCTCTTCGGACACCTCGCTATAGGCGGGCACGGTGTTGGAAAGCTTGGGGTCGGAGGCGAACAGTGCCGGCAAGACTGCCAAAAGCATAAGGAACAGCGCGGTAATGGCGCCGGCGATAACAAAGACGCGGTGGCGATACACGCCATGCGATATGCCAACAAGGAATCGCGGCATGGCGAAGAGCCTGCCGCCCCTAAGATCCGCCACGGGCGCGGATCGGGCGGTCGCGTGGCCGATATGTCGCTCGCGGGTACCCATAGTGCTTTTAGTGTACCGACAGATGAGTCGAAAAAGCGGGCCGCATGTCCCAAAATCCGCAGACGGCAAGGCGCGCAAGGAGTGTCCCTGACGACTAGTCGTTTAAGAACGTCCCCAATGACTACCTCTCAGGAGTGTCCCCAGGTGCCGACAGAAAAGGAACGTCCCCAAGTGCCAACTCAAACAGTACATGTTTAATCTGTTTCGTTAATTGAAATGCGTAAATATGGTTAATCAAAAAATTGATATTTGGTTAATTGGTAACTGTAAATTCGGTTAAACGCGCTGGTAAACAATGGTGATAATTAGGCAAGTAGTCATTGGGGACGTTCTTAAACGACCATTCAAACAA
>CABUDZ010000100.1 GCA_902490445.1 uncultured Collinsella sp. | reverse complement strand
CGCCGTTTTTCTCATAAGCTCCACCATATGTAACAGGCAGGTAGAGAAGTGTCTCTACCTGCCTTTTTATTACTTACAGATACCGCGGAGAATCGAACTCTGCGCAGGGCGCGAGCGTTAAGCAAACGCGGAGCGTTTGTAGCGAGCGGGCGAGGACGCCGGCAGGCGGCCGAAGCCGGTGCGGATTTGCGAAGCAAATACGCGGATTCTCCGCGCAAAGCTTCAACCCTATGCAGATGCGATACCGATCGGACTGCAGCCTGCCATGCCCCGCATCAACGTCGCCCAAGGCGGAAAATCCATCCCAGAATTCCGGCTCAGACTGGGATGCGGTTTCCGGATGACGTTTCAAGCGGAAACTGCATCCCGGAATCGACGTTTGGAATGGGATTCATTTTCCGGAAGACGCTTCAAGCGGATAGTTCATCCCGGAATCCGCGCTCAGAACGGGACACGCTTTCCTAACGGCGGTCCAAGCGGAAAGTCCATCCCGGAATCCCGCCTCAAACTGGGACGCACTTTCCGCTTCACCTGCCGCCTCGAAAAACCTGCGCGCCCTCCATCCCAAAACTGGGTAGAAGAAGGCCAAAACGCAATCGCAGGAGGTCAACATGACTGCAGAAGATAAGGCAAAGAACGCCGGCAAGGTCGCGCTCGTTTTGGAGGGCGGCAGCTTCCGCGGGCAATTTACCGCAGGCGTACTCGACGTTCTCATGGAGGCCGGCGTCGAGATTCCGGCGGTATATGGCGTATCGGCCGGCGCCCTCAACGGCGTGAACTACAAGTCGCACCAGATCGGCCGTGCCAACCGCATCAACCTGGCTTTCTGCAACGACAACCGCTTCATGGGCGCCGCATCGTTTGCGTCCACGGGCTCCATCGTGGGTTACGACTTTATCTTCAACGATGTCCAGGATCGCCTGGACCCCTTTGACAACGAGACGTTCGACGCGAGCCCCATCGAGATGTACGCCGTCGCGACGGACATGCTCTTTGGAACCGCCGCGTACCTCCCGGTCAAAAGCGCCGTACTTGACCTCGACGCCGTGCGCGCCTCGACCTCGTTGCCGCTGGTGACGCCGCCGGTCGAGATCGACGGGCACAAATACGTCGACGGCGGCGTGGCCGATTCGGTTCCTATCGAGCATGTGCTCGAGGAGGCGGGCTTCGACCGTGCGGTCGTCATCGTCACCCAGGACCGCTCGTACGAGAAAAAGCCCTACGAGTTTATGCCTGCCGCGCGCGCCCGCTATGCCGACTACCCCTACCTGCTCGAGGCTATCGAGACGCGCCACGACCGCTATAACCTCCAGCGCATGCACCTGTGGAAGTATGAGCGCGAGGGCCGCGCGCTGGTCATCGCTCCGCAAAAGCCGGTCGAGGTCGGCCATGTCGAGCACGATCCGGCAAAGCTTTTGGACCTGTATATCCAGGGCCGTCAGGAGGCAAAGCGCCTGCTCGCGGAAATCCAAGAGTTCGTTGAGCGCTAGCGACGGCGAACCCTCAAAAAATGACAACAGCTAAAGAGTTGGAAAAATCACGGCTCGTGGATGACATGTGCAGAAACTCTGGTCGGAGCCAAAATACCTGTTGACTCGTACGGCGAGCGGGGTAATATGGACGGGTTACTTGCAGAGCCCCGTGAATCTCTGTAACAACACGTACTGTACATGGAGGAGTCTAAGTGATTTCGAAATCGACTCACTACGCCAAGCAGGGCGAGGTCCAGCGCAACTGGGTTCTCGTCGACGCCGATGGTGCTGTCCTGGGCCGTCTTGCCACCCAGATCGCAATGATCCTGCGCGGTAAGAACAAGCCCCAGTTCACGCCCAACAGCGACTGCGGCGACTTCGTTGTCGTCATCAACGCCGATAAGGTCCAGCTTACCGGTAACAAGGCCGACACGAAGACCTATTATCGCCACAGCGGCTACAACGGCGGCCTCAAGGCTGAGAGCTTCCGCCAGGCTATGGAGAAGCACCCGGAGAAGGTCATCGAGCGCGCCGTTCGCGGTATGCTGCCCAAGACCACCCTCGGCCGTGCCCAGATGACCAAGCTTAAGGTCTACGCTGGTGCCGAGCATCCGCATGCTGCCCAGAACCCCACGAAGATTGAGCTGGAGGCTTAAAGATGGCTGAGAACACCGTTGTCTACCAGGGTACCGGCCGTCGTAAGAACGCCGTCGCCCGCGTCCGTCTCGTCCCCGGCACCGGCAAGGTGACCATCAACAAGCGTGACGCCGAGCAGTATTTCGGCCGTCATCAGCTCGTTGAGAACGCCCTTGCTCCCTTCAAGGTGACCGACACCGCCGGTCAGTTCGACGTTATCGCTCTGTGCGATGGCGGCGGCATCTCCGGTCAGTCCGGCGCTCTGCGTCTGGGCATCGCTCGCGCTCTTCTGAACGCTGGCGACTACCGTGCTGACCTCAAGAAGGCCGGTTTCCTTACGCGCGATGCTCGCGTGGTCGAGCGCAAGAAGTACGGCCTCAAGAAGGCCCGCCGCGCTCCCCAGTTCTCCAAGCGCTAAGGTTTTATCTCCTTTCGAGATACAATGTACAAGCGGGGCCTGCCGATTCCTCGGCGGGTCCCGCTTTTCTTTTTCGACTAGGGTGGGCGGTTGTATATCGCCTGCTAGGGAAGGAGCGATCCTATGCCCCAGAACATCTTCGGTACCGACGGCGTCCGTGGCGTCGCCAATGCCGACCTCTCGTGCGACCTCGCGTTTCGCCTGGGCCGCGCGGCGACCAAGTTCCTTGGCCCGGACATCTGCATCGGCCGCGACACGCGTCTTTCGGGTACCATGCTCGAGAGTGCTCTGACCGCTGGCATTATGGCAGAGGGCGGCCGTCCGCATTGCTGCGGCGTTATCCCTACGCCGGCCGTGGCGCTGCTCACCGTCCAAAACGAGCTCGACGGCGGCATCGTCATCTCTGCTTCGCATAATCCGCCGGAGTTCAACGGCATCAAGTTCTTTAGTCGCAAGGGCATGAAGCTTCCCGATGCTGTCGAGGAAGAGATCAGCGCCTGGGTCATGTCCGAGGAGGCCATGGCTGCCGACACGCTGCCGACCGGTGCCGGCGTGGGCCACATTATCAAGATGAAGGACGCTCGCAAGGCATACGTCGACCACGCCATCGATACGCTTGATGGCCTGAGGCTCGACGGCTTGGTCGTTGCCGTCGACTGCGGTCATGGCGCTTCTTGCCAGACCACGCCCGCCGCGCTGCAGCGCCTGGGCGCCACGGTGCACGCCATCAACACCGATTACTGCGGCACCGACATCAACGTCGAGTGCGGCTCCACTCACCTTGAGCCCCTGCGCGAGCTCGTGCTGCGCACCCACGCCGATATCGGTTTGGCCCACGACGGCGACGCCGACCGCGTACTGTTCGTCGACGGCGAGGGCAATGAGATCGACGGTGACTACATCCTGGCTATCTGCGGTTCTGACCTCGCCGCCCGCGGCAAGCTCGCCAACTCCGAGATCGTCTCGACCGTCATGTGCAACCTTGGCTTCTCCATCGCTATGAAGGAGCAGGGCTTCGAGATGGTTCAGACCGCCGTGGGTGACCGCTACGTTTTGGAGCGCATGCTCGCGGATGGCGCCGTCATCGGCGGCGAACAGTCCGGCCACATCATCTTTCTGGAGCACAACACCACCGGTGACGGCCTGGTGACGGCTCTGCAGCTGCTGGCCGTGCTCAAGCGCACCGGCCGTAGCCTCACCGATCTTGCCGGCATCATGAAGAAGTACCCGCAGGTGCTTGTCAACGTGCATTCGGACAACAAGGCCGGCCTGGACGATTGCCAGCCCATCTGGGATGCCGTCGCTGCTGCCGAGAAGGAGCTTGACGGCCGCGGCCGCATTCTGGTGCGCCCGAGCGGTACCGAGCCGCTGGTCCGCGTTATGGCCGAGGCCGAGACGCACGAGCTGACCCAGCGTGTTGTCGACGACATCGTCGAGGTTGTCAAGCGCGAACTTCCCTAATGGTCAAAAACGGGTGCCAAGTGGTAAACTGTTAAAGCTATTTTGATTGATTGGTATGTCCGAGGGGGAGCATGTTCACTAAAGTCCTAAGGTCTTTTGGTATGCGTGGACGAGTTCTTACGCTGGATGCTCCCATCTCGGGCGACGTCATTCCGTTGTCCGAGGTCAATGACCAGACATTTGCTACCGGCCTTTTGGGCCAGGGCGTGGCGATTCAGCCTACCGGCACGCGTGTGATTGCGCCGGCAGACGCCAAGGTCGAGGCCATTTTTCCCACGGGTCACGCCGTTGCGCTCAACACGGTCGATGGCCTAGACGTGCTCATCCACGTTGGTTTGGACACTGTTCAGCTTGAGGGCAAGCATTTTAGCGTGCATGCACAGGTGGGCGATGTCGTCCATAAGGGCGACGTGCTCATCGAGTTCGATCGCGAGGCAATTGCTGCCGAGGGCTACGATGTGACGGTTCCCATCTTGGTGTGCAACTCCGTTGAGTTCTCGAGTATCAAGGGCTCCGTTGGTGCGCATGTCGAAGAGATGGACCAGCTCATCGTTGCTCGCGAGCGCTAGCAAGTGCACGTGGCCATTAGCCTACAATTCAAACACGTTTATGGAGGGCGCCCTTGAAAGAGGGCGCCCTCCGTGGCAAGATGGGATTTGTCCGAAGCTAAACGGCTTTGGGTCACCGTGGACGGGCAGGGGCCTCGACGCGGCTAGACACGAGACACATACATTACGCGACCTCGCCCTGGTGGCCGCACACGTTGGTTGCGGCCGACGCGGGCCGCGGGCAAGTGCTTGTAAGGGGAGCCTTGCCTCTCTTGTACGAGAAAGGACGCGTAATGAAGATCATTAAAGCTAAAGACTACGAGGATATGAGCCGCAAGGCCGCCAATATCATCTCGGCGCAGGTTATCCTCAAGCCCGATTGCGTGCTGGGTCTTGCCACCGGCTCCACCCCGATCGGTGCCTACAAGCAGCTCGCTGCTTGGTACGAGAAGGGCGACGTCGACTTTGCCGAGGTCAGCACCTACAACCTGGACGAGTATCGCGGCCTTTCGCACGACGATCCCCAGAGCTATCACTACTTCATGCGTGAGAACTTCTTCGATCACATCAACATCGACCTGAACAACACGCATGTGCCCGACGGTTCCAACCCCGACGCCGCCGCTGCCTGCTCTGAGTACGACAAGATCGTCGCCGCCGCCGGTTACCCGGATCTACAGCTGCTCGGCATTGGCAACAACGGCCACATCGGCTTCAACGAGCCCGATGACCACTTCTCCAAGGGCACGCACTGCGTCGACCTCACCGAGAGCACCATTCAGGCCAACAGCCGCCTGTTCGACAGCATCGACGACGTTCCCCGTCAGGCCTACACCATGGGCACCCAGACCATCATGTATGCCCGCATGATCCTGGTCGTCGCCAACGGCGAGGCCAAGGCTCAGGCCGTGCATGACATGTGCTATGGCCCGGTTACGCCCGCGTGCCCGGCTTCGATCCTGCAGCTGCACACCAACTGCGTTGTCGTTGCCGACGAGGCCGCCCTTTCGCTCTGCGAGTAGCGCGAATCCTGCACCTCGACATAGCCTTGCCTAAGGCCTCCGCTTTGCGGGGGCCTTTTTGCTATCCCTTTCCGCCCGCTTGACCAAAATCTTGCCGCAAGCTTGGCGAATGCCGGATGTCAAACAGCTTGATTCATTCCATACCAGATTCTATGCAAAAATGCCACTAAAAGGTCGTAGACGGTAGCGGGTGCTAGGCGAGTTGAATGACATGGCTGAACCTTGTTCATTTGCGTTACACTGCCGCTTAGATGGGACAAGCTGACAAGCTCATTTACCTGCTTAAAGACCGATTAGTCGGGGGATTAATAAGAATCGGCCCTCGCTGTACAAAAACTTGCCGCTTGCGTACCAAAAGACAACCTAAAACACAAGGTCGCTCTATTCATAGCGCGGCTTGTATGGTCTTGCGGCTACAGTGTCCATACGGTCGAGTTGAGGAGCGGGCATGGTAAACGATTTGGGCAGTATAGACGACCTCGAGCTGATGCCGCTGGGCGGAGGCTATATGGTGCGACGCGAACGCTTGATGAATGAGCTTCTCGCCAAGGGCCGAAAGGCCGGCATCGTGGTTCTTTATGCGCCCGACGGGTTTGGGAAGACTTCGGTGCTGCTGCAGTACACCCATGAGGTTAAATGCGACCCGACGCGAGGCCCCGTGCGGATTATCGAGGCCGATCGCGCCACTGGGCGCGAGGTGTTTATGCAGCTCGAGGTGGTTACCGAAGAACTCAAAGACAAACCGCACTCCCTTATCGCGATTGATAATGTGCCAAACCTCGATCAGCACGATACCGAAGACCTCATCGACAGGATTCGCGGCCTGCGCGCTATGGGGGTGGGGGTCTTTATCTCCTGCCGTCCTTCAAATCGTCAACTGATTCATGGGCTGGGCGATTCGGTTAAGATCAATGCGCAGATGCTCAAGGTGCATGCCTATGAGTATTCGGCGTGGGCATCGGCGTTTTCGATCAGCACATCGCTCGACTTTTATCAGCTCACGCAGGGCGTGCCCGAGCTCGTTTCGGCATTGCAGACGGGTCTGTATGGCCAAGGCGACGTAGCCGGTCTGCTCGAAAACGAGATTGTCAACGTATATGGCGCGGCACTTGTCGACCTGGCTTCGCTCGACAATAATGCACTGTTTTGCGTGGCATGTCTCATGATTTTGATGGGCGAGGGCAATATCGCAGAACTCGAGGCTTGCGGGGTGAGGCTATCGATGGTCGACCAGTCCTACTTCGTACGCGACTACCCGATCTTTGGCTTGGACCCCGCCGAGCGGAGTTTTACGTGTCTGGGCACGGAGGATAACGGACGCTTGCGCTTGCGTAAGTTGGTGGCCGAGGTTCGCCCCGAACTTGTTCCGAGGGCGGCCCGGATTTTG
>CABUDZ010000099.1 GCA_902490445.1 uncultured Collinsella sp. | reverse complement strand
AGGCATCGGAGCCCTCGACGATAGGCTCGGCATCTGCGGCAGCGGCACCGGAGGCAAGCATGGTGCAGGTGTCGTTGGTCGAGGTGTCGGAATCGACCGTTACCTTGTTAAAGGTCTGCTTGACGGTCGAGAGCAGCAGGGCATGAAGTGCCGCAGGCTCGACGGGGGCATCGGTGGTGATAACTGCGATCATGGTGGCCATGTTGGGCATGATCATACCCGAGCCCTTGCACATTCCGCCTACCGTATAGACATTGCCCGCATGACCCGCAGCCTCACTGACGTAGGATACGGCGTACTCCTTGGAGTGCGTGTCGGTCGTCATGATGGCGCGAGCGGCATCGACGCCACCGTGGGCGGAGAGCGCCTCGTAGGCAGCAGGAATGGCGGTCTCAAACGTGTCGATCGACAGAATCTGGCCAATCACACCCGTGGAGGCAACCAGAATCTGCTGGGGCTCGCAGCCGATGACCTGCGAGGCGATGTTGCACGTCTCGCGCGCGCAGGCAAGGCCCGTCTCGCCCGTGGCGGCATTCGCGTTGCCGGAGTTGATTGAAACGCCGGCGATGATGCCATAGCCCTTGCCCACACCGCCCAGGTTGGCGCGGCTCACCTGCACAGGCGCTGCGCAAAAGCGATTGGTCGTAAACACGCCGGCACCGGGACAGGGTTTATCGGGCACGACGAGCGCGTAATCCAAGCGCTCGGGATTCTTGCGAAAACCCGCATGAATACCCGCGGCCTTAAAGCCGGCCGCTACCGTAATGCCACCCTCGACGGCACGAATCTTGATATCGAACTGCTCTGTATTCATCGTCCTTACGACTCCTTATATCAAACAAAAAACGGACATCGGTTGGTGCGCCATGCCAGTCGTGATCATGAGACCAGCTTAAGAGTGGCGCCCCACTCGATGCCCGACTACCAAATCGTTAACAATCGAATGTGCTACACCGGGCACGCCACTGTGGGCAAGCCTCGTCGCTCGTCAAAGCCAAAGACGATATTGGCGCACTGGACCGCTTGGCCCGCAGCGCCCTTGCACAGATTGTCGATGGCGCCCGTCGCCACCAGCACGCCCGCGCGCTTGTTGAGCGCGAGGCCAATCTGGGCAGCGTTGGTGCCGACGACCGAAGCCGTCTTGGGCTGCTGGCCGGCATCGAGCACGCGCACAAAGGTGCGACCGGCGTAGAACTGCTTGTAATGGTCGACGACATCCTCAAGAGCCAGCGTGTCGAGAGCCTGCGGCGCGAGCGGCAGCGTCACCGTGGAGAGCAGACCGCGCTTGAGCGGTGCCAGGTGCGGGGTAAAGACGACGCGATCGGTCAGGCCAAGGATTTGCTCAATCTCGGGCGTGTGGCGATGCTTGCCCACGCCGTAGGCCTCCAAGTTCTCGTCGGCGCTGCAAAAATGGGTGCGGGCGTTGCAGGACTTACCGGCGCCCGTCACGCCGCTAATGGCATCGACAATCACGGGGCCGTTCTCGGCCACCCAGCCCGCGCGCACGGCGGGCGCGGCGGCAAGGCTCGTTGCGGTGGGATAGCAACCGGCGCAGGCGACCAGCACGGGCTTGCCGTCGGCATGGTCGGATGCGGCGGTCTCCAAGTCCTGGCAGAACAGCTCGGGCAGACCGAAGGCACGGGTCTTGAGCAGCTCGGGGCTCGTATGCTCGGCGGCATACCAAGCCTCAAAAACGGACGCGTCGTTCAGACGGTAGTCGGCCGAAAGATCAAAGCAGGAGACGCCCGATGCAAGCAGCGCGGGCACCTGTGCCATGGCAGCCGTGTGCGGCACGGCCAAAAAGACCGCGTCGCAGTTCTTGAGCTCAGGGGCATCATGCGTCGTAAAGACAAGATCGCTTACGCCGGTGAAGCTCGGGTACACCGCAGACAACGGCTGGCCGGCATCGGCGTTGGACGTAATGGCAGCAAGTTCAAACTCGGGATGACCGAGGACGAGGCGAATGAGCTCGGCTCCGGCATATCCAGCCGCGCCGACGATTCCAACCTTCAAAGACATATCAGACTCCTTGTCTGCGATTTATGCACCGATGCGCATTTCGCAGCAGTCGTTATGAAGTGGGTTGAAACTTTAGCACCAAAAGATGCATGAATACGTAAATGGCTTGCATATTTATGCATTGAAACATTCCCGACACATTCGCTTGAAGGAATTGACAAATGGAGCGGGCCCCGTATTGACCGGCGCTCCTAACGGCGCCGGGCAATACGGGGCCCGCCCATGCGAAAACCAAGTTGTTAGGATGAGCCAGCTGGCTAGAGCTCGACCGGCACCCATTCGTCGTGATTGCAGATAAAAGCCTCGGGATCCTCGACGCTAAAGAAGACGAGCGTGGGGTCGTTAGGCCCCTCATAGTGCTCGCCCAGGTGCTCTAGATGCTTCCACCCGGCTTCGCGCATTTCGCCTAAAGCCCGGTCATCCAAGCCGGCACGCCCGCGCAAGATGAGCCAGCCATGGCCCGGCCACCAACTCGTGGCCTCAAAGCGCTGGTTTTGCAGCAGCTCTTGCCACACATCTTTGGTGCGCGCTGTTACAAACCACAGCTTGCCGTCCTGGATCTGCGCAAACGAAAACGGACGCACATGAGGCTGTCCGTCAACGCTCGTCGCCAAATACCATGCCGGCACCGACGTCAGATACTCCAACACCGTATTCAATCCGTCCATGTGTCCTCCTGGCGCTAGCTAATTCGGAACGGGTAGTTAATTTGAGACGCGCTAGAGCTCCAGGCGCTCCTCGCTGCCGTCGATATCACAGAAGCGCGCGGCAATGTTGCGGACCGAAAAGAAAGCAAGGCGGCCGTCGTTGGCACTCTCGTGTTCCTCGCCGATGCCCACCATGTGCTTAAAACCCGCTTGACGCACCTTGTCGCTCGCAACTGCGTCGTCCTCAAGTGCGGCTTCGCCGGTCAATACGATCCAGCATTCCCCCGGCTTCCAGCCCGAGAGCTCAAACTTGGGATTCGCACTCAGCTCCGCCCACACATCCTTGTCGCGCGACGTGCAAAACCACAGCTTACCTTCATCGACCATGGCAAACGAAAACGGCCTCACGCGAGGCTGATGCCCGTCGGCCACATCGGTCGTGGCCAGATACCACGCCGGAATGCGCCTGAGATACGAGCAGGCGCGCTCAAGCTGAGCTGTGCGGTCGTTGTCGGTCATAGGGACCCCTTTCTTGCGCTCGAATCGCGCCTAAACAAGTTGAAGGTTGACGACGATGACACACGCAAACAGCAGCATCGTCACCACCGCAGCCAGCGCATCCCCGCGGCGAAATGCAAGCGCATGCAGACGCGTGCGGCCCTGCTCGCCGTGATAGCAGCGTGCATCCATGGCGGCAGACAGCGTCTCGGCATGACGGAACACGCCCGTGAACAGTGGAATCGCCACACTGCCGAGCATACGCACGCCGCCGAGCGGGCCACCCGTTACGCGTGCACCGCGGCTTGCCTGCGCGTCCGCCGTCTGCTTCATCTCGGTGGCGAACTGCGGCATAAAGCGCAACGCGATGCCCATGATCATGCCGAGCTCATGCGCCGGAAGCCCCACGCGCGCAAACGGTGCGAGCAGACGCTCAAAGCCCGCGGTGAGGTCGAGCGTCGGTGTGGTGAGCGTAATGGCGCTCATGCCGGCCATCATCAGGGTCAGGCGACACGCCATAAAGGCGGCAGAACGCAGTGAGCCCTCGCTTATCTGCAGAAAGCCGAGCTGCCACAGGATGCGCCCACTCTGATCGGTAAACAAGTTGAGCACCGCGACCACGACGACGATTGCCAGCAGCGGCGCCATCGACGACAGAACGCGACGAGCCGGCACCCGGGACACGACATAGATCAGCACAACGAAAATTGCGACAGGGGCCAATCCGCGGAAGCCGCCGACGGTCAGCGTCGTGATCAAAAACACAAAGCCCAGGAGCAGCTTGGTGCGCGGATCCAGGCGATGGATCGCGCTATCGCTCGGATAGTAGCTGCCAAACGAAAACGCCTCCATCAGCAACCCTCCTCTCGCGCGACCGTTTCGGATTTGGCCTTGTCCGAGACGTTAGAAGAACCGCCTGAGCGACCGATCGGCAAATCTGCCAACTCGTCGGCCAACGACTCAACCGTATAGAGCCCGCCGCGATGCAGCGGCACGCCCGCTTCCGCGAGCGCCAACGCCATGCGCTGGGCAGCGGGAACACCCAAGCCGATTGATTTAAGCTCATCCGCATGCGCAAAAACCTGAGCGGGCGTGCCCTCAGCAAACACCGCGCCCTCGTTCATCACGACAATACGATCGCAGCAATTGGCGAGGTCATCCATACTGTGTGAGACCATGACGACGGTCAGGCCCCCATGGTGAAGTCGATCGATGAGCTCCAGGAAATCACTGCGCGCCGCCGGATCGAGCCCCGCCATGGGCTCATCGAGTACCAGGACCTCGGGCTCCATGGCAAGCACGCCGGCAAACGCCACGCGCCGCTGTTGGCCACCCGAAAGCTCAAAGGGACTCTTGTCGCCCACCGTGGCCAAGTCGAGGCCCACGCGCGCGAGCGATGACTCAACGCGGCGCGCGACCTCGGCCTGCGACAAGCCAAGGTTGTGCGGGCCAAACGCCACGTCCTGCGTCACGGTTTCGGCAAACAGCTGACGCTCGGGATATTGAAACACCACGCCGACCTTGGCCTTAACCGCGGCGGCATCTTTCTTGTTTGCCAGGTCGAGCCCCAACGCGTAAACGGAACCCTCCTGGGGGCGAATCAAACCGTTGAGATGCAGGACCAGCGTCGACTTACCCGAACCGGTATGGCCTGCTAAGCCCAGGAACTCGCCGCGACGCACCGTCAGCGATACATCGCGCAGCGCCCACGGGCTGCTGGGGTCGTTTCCCCAGAGAGCCTGTTTGCTCGATTTGCCCGCAACGGCCGAGCGCTTATGCCAGCGGCGACGCTCGCGCGGACTGAGCGAATAACTGTACGAAACATGGGATAGCTCGATGACAGGCTCCGACGCGTTGCCCTCGTTGTCTACCGGAACAGTGCCGTCAGCGATTTCCAACTGGGACGCGGAAGGCTGCCCCGCAGTGCCTGCCCCGCTCCGCTCGGTATAGGCCTGCGCAACCTCGGCAACCATATCCGCCTCGCGCACCTGCGCGCAAACGGGTACGCCCTTCGCACGAAGTGCCATGCCCAAACGGCACGACTCCGGCATGTCCAGGTTGAGCTGCGCAAGTTCGTCCGCCCGCGTCAAGATTTCCTCGGGCGTACCGAGCATGGCAACGCGCCCCGCCTGAAACACCGCGACTCGATCGGCCTCGGCGGCCTCTTCCATAAAGTGCGTAATCATCACGATGGTCATGCCGCGAGCGTGCAACGCGCGGCAAGCCTTCATGAGGCCCTTGCGTCCACGCGGATCGAGCATCGAGGAAGCCTCGTCCAATATGAGCACGCGCGGTTCCATGGCAAGCACGCCGGCAAGCGCCACGCGCTGCTTTTGGCCACCCGAGAGCGCATGGGTCTCGTGGCGCTCAAAGCCCACCAGGCCCACGGCCTTCAGCACATCTCGCACACGCTGCGCGATCTGGGCCGATGGCACGCCAAGGTTTTCGGGACCGAACGCAACATCGTCCTCGACAAGCGTCGCCACCAGCTGATCATCCGGGTTCTGGAACACCATGCCCGCAGTCGAGCGGATGTCGTAGACCAGCTCGGGATCGGACGCGTCCATGCCGTTGACGCGCACCGTTCCCGTATCGGGCTGCAGCAGCGCGTTCAAATGCTTGGCGAACGTCGACTTGCCCGACCCGTTTCCGCCGAGGATGCAGAAAAACTCGCCATCCTCGATGTTCAGATCGATGCCGTCGAGTGCCGGTGTGGCACCGTCATAGCTAAAGGAAACGCCCCGACACTCAATCATGCGCGGCCTTTGACCTGGTCCTTCTTGGGCGTAATGAGATTAGAGACCGCCTTGTACACCGCCAGCGTCAACACCGAGTTGAGCACGGTCTTGATGAGGTTGAACGGCAGCACGGCAGGAATCATGAGCGGGGCGATCACATCGACCGAGCCATACCAGAACCAAACACCAATGGTAAGGTTTGCGACCATAGACAACGCCGTAGCGGCAATGACGCCGAGCACCAGGCCAATCACGGCACCCTTATAGGTATGCATCTTCTGGTAGACGATAGCCGCGGGCAGAATGTAGCCCAGCGTGGCAACCAGGTTCATAAGCGCGCCGACCCAGTCACCCGTGGTGAGCGCATGGATAACGATCGCCATAGCGGCAACAGCGGTACCGGCACCGGGGCCATACGCAAACCCGCACACCATCGCCGGCACCAGCGACGGGTCATACGTCAAAAACGGCGCCGAAGGAAGGATAGGCAGCTGCACGTACATAAACAGGGCGCCCAAGGCACACATCAGCGCCATGGTAACGAGCTGTTTGGTGCTCCACCTATTCGTGTTCTCAAAATGGATATGCTGCGACTGTTCAGACATAAGATCACCTGCCTCTTTCATCCGGACTCTAACCGTTGGTACTGGGATCTCACCAGTTCAGCCGGTATGCGAACCAACGCACACACGGGTCGCGGACTCATCGGCACGAACGCAGGCACCTCGCCTACGCCACGGCACCCCTTTGGCACCGCCCGATTTACCGCCAGTGGGGAATTCCACCCCGCCCTGAAACAGCACTTGCAAGTGTAGCACGAGCAGGTTTTCACGCAAGTATGCCGAGGGTAATTTATGGCGGGGGAAACGCTCTAGAAATGCAGCCGGGACAGAGCAGCGGTTCGACCAGGTTGCTCACCCTCCCCAAAGTAACGCGCTTTTCGCGGTAAAGCCGCGAAACAGCGAAAGGGACACGTATCCCTATCGACCACGTCCTTCTCCGCCCGCCGACCTCAAGGCCGTAAACGCAGGGAATCCGGGGGCGGGACGGGGGTTTCTCTCCGGAACATTCCGCACTGATATTTTCTGTATTGAAGACGTCGATGATGCACCCGTATACCATTGACGTCGACACCATCA
>CABUDZ010000098.1 GCA_902490445.1 uncultured Collinsella sp. | reverse complement strand
AGTTCCGCACGCAAAGAAGGCCACTTAATGTGGCCTTCGTCTTGCGCAGGACTGTAGAGCAGGAAACCTTATATCCGGCCCCTCCGGTCGGGGACCGCACCCGTATGACTACAGCGTCATGTTCGGATCGGCATCGACGTCGAACGGCGAGATTTCGCCTCGGTCGAATTTACGGCGGGCAACCTCTGCGATCATGGCGGCGTTGTCGGTGCACGCCGAAAGCGGTGGCACCGTTACGCGGATCCCCTGACGCCCAAGCTTCTTGATCATCATCTCGCGCAGATGCGGATTAGCCGAGACGCCGCCGCCGATGCAGTATTCCTTGCATCCGGTGGCATGCAGGGCGTTTTTGGCCTTCTTGTACTGAACGTCAAAGACGGCTGCCTCAAACGAAGCCGCCAGATCGGGCAGGTGAATCGTGCGCCCGGCCTTGGTCTCCTGCTCGATGTAGAGCGTCACGGCCGTTTTAAGACCCGAAAGCGAGAAACGATAGTCTCCCCTGCTGTTAAGCGCGCGAGGAAAATCGATCGCGCGGGGGTTGCCCGTCTCGGCCAGCTTGGAGATGATGGGGCCACCGGGATAGCCCAGACCCAACGCCTTGGCTACCTTGTCGAAGGCCTCGCCCACAGCATCGTCGAGTGTCTCACCAAGTACCTCGTAGTCGCCCCATGCCTTCACGTGCACGAGCATGGTATGACCGCCCGAGACGAGCGTGAAGATAAACGGCGGCCTGAGATCGGGCTGCGCCAACAGGTTGGCAAACAGGTGGCCCTCCAGATGATTGACGCACACGAGCGGCTTGCCGGCAGCATACGCAAAGCCCTTGGCAAAGGCGACGCCCACCACCAGGGCGCCAACCAGGCCCGGACCCTGTGTCACGCCCACGGCGGCAAGCTCACTTGGTGTAATGGCTCCGCCCGTAAGGCCCAGCGACGCTGCGGCGTCCTCGAGTGCCGCATCCACGACACTCACAATCACCTCGACGTGCTTGCGCGAGGCGATCTCGGGCACCACGCCGCCAAAGCGTGCATGAAAATCAATCTGCGTCGACACCTGGTTGGCCAGCATATTGCCATCCGCATCGATAATCGCCACCGCCGTCTCGTCGCAGGAGCTCTCGATAGCGAGTACGAGGCGGCGACGCTCAATCTCGACACGTTCCTCGGCAGAGCGCCAAGGCGCAGGCAGCGGCCATACGCGCTGCTCTGCCGCCGTCGGCTCGGGCGAAGCATTGTCGACCGGAAGCACCAGGGGCAGCGGAGCCGTCATGACGATGGCGTCCTTGCCGGCACCATAGTAGCCGCGGCGACGGCCAGCCTCGGTAAAGCCCAGAGCGTTATAAAGCGCGATCGCTCCCTCGTTGCCGTCCTCGACCTCGAGCGAAGCCGTGGTGCAGCCGAGCATCTGGGCATCATAGCTCACGTGCGACAGCAGCTTGCGGGCAATGCCCTCACGGCGATGTGCCGGGTCGACGGCGACATCCAGAATCTGCACATCACCGTCCACGACCATACCGCCGGCAAGGCCCAGCAGCTTGCCGTCGTCGTGTGCCACCCACCAACTACGCGGCGCAGCGACGTCCTCGCCCAGTTCGGACAGGAACATGCCCGGCGTCCATGCCTCGTGTCCGGCACCTTCAAAGCAGGCAGCCTCCAGCGCGCTCGCGCCCTCGGCATCCGCCGCGCCCATGGGACGGAACTGCAGATGACGACCGGCGAGCTCATCGGCAACACCCGTAATTTCGCTCTGCGCACTCTCGGCAAGACCAAGACGCTTGCGCTCGTTTTCCTCGGCATCCGAAAGGCGCGTGTAAATCGGCAGGACGCGGGCCGGATCGCCGTCACCCGCAGCGTGCGCGAGCAGCAAGCCCTCGCCCGAAGGCCACCACAGGTCGCGCTCCACGCAGCGGGCGGCCTCGTCCTCACCCAGCAGCTTGCCATAGCGCACGAGACCGTCACCGGTCAGCTGAACCTGGCCCCAGTCCGCTGCTTGGCGCCACTCATCGAGCGCCACGGCGGCCTTGACCACGTGTTCGCGCTCAAATTGACGCTCGGGACCCTCATCGACCAGCATATACAGCGCCGGATATACCTCACCGCGCATAGCATCGGCCAAGATACCAAGCTTGCCGCGCACGCCAGCCTTCCACGCCGTCCAAGCGCAAGCGTCGAGCGTCGACACGCCCAGCAGCGGAACATTGGCACCACGCGCGAGGCCCTTGGCAGTGGAGATGCCGATGCGCACACCCGTAAAGGACCCCGGGCCGCGGCCGACCACATAGCAACCAACATCGCTGCGATCCAGACCGGCTTGAGCCAGCACGCCATCAACGGTATTCACGAGCTCAACGTTGGCGTGACGGCGACACATGTGGTCGCCACTCACAAGCTTCGTCTCACCCGTCTGCCCATCAATCCAGCTTGCCGCGCAGGCAAGCATGTCGGTCGAGGTATCGAGCGCCACCACCAGCGCGTTGTCGTTATGCAAGCTCATCTTGTACAGCCTTATCAATCAAATGGGAAAGCTCCATTGCGCGGTCACCGTGCGCCTCAAGCGTTATCGTTCGCACATCGCTGTCGCCCTCATCACGCTTGAGCGTCACCGAAAGATACTCATCCGTCAGCTCGTCCTGGAATTGTTCGCCCCATTCCAGCAGGCAAGCACCCTCATAGCCCAGTACATCGAAAATGCCCGTATCCTCGAGCTCGTAGGCATGCTCCAGGCGGTATAGATCAAAGTGAAACAGCGGAATACGACCTTGATCGTGAACGGCCATGAGCGCAAACGTAGGACTCGTAACCATATGCCCATCGCCCAGCCCGCGCGAGACGCCCTTGGTAAAGTGAGTTTTGCCCACTCCCAGGCCACCGGTCAGGATGAGCACATCGCCGTCCTCAAGGCACGGTGCAATTAGCTCGCCAAAGTACTCCGTATCGGCAGCGCAAGTCGTTTTGTAAGTACCTACCCCCAGGCGCTCCAGGGACATATATGCTCCTTATTATTCCGAGGCGTCCTCTGGTGCGGGATGTCGCTCCAGATAATCGCCCAGCATCTTAAAGTCTTCCTCCAGTAGCTCCTGCCACGCCGGATTGCGCAGCGCTGCTGCCGGATGGAACGTGGGCATTACTACAAAATGCCCCATCTGGTGGAACCTGCCGCGCAGCTTAGTAATGCCAATCTCGGTCTTAAGCACAAAGTGCGTTGCGGGGTTGCCGAGCGTCACGATGATATCGGGCCAGATGCTTCGAATCTGCTCACGCAAAAACGGCGAGCAAGCCAGCACTTCCTCGGGACGCGGATTGCGGTTTCCCGGCGGGCGGCACTTAAGCACGTTGGCAATGTAGACGTCTTCGCGTTTGAGCCCCGCCAGCGACAAAATGCCGTTGAGGTCCTCGCCTGCCGCCCCCACAAAGGGCTCGCCCTGCAAATCCTCATTACGGCCCGGCGCCTCGCCAATAAACATCACGCGAGCGCGGGGGTTTCCCACGCCAAACACGATGTTGTGGCGCGACTGGTAAAGCTGGCAAAGGTGACAATCGCCCAGAACGGCCTCGATCTCCTCGAGTGCGACCTCACGCGGCGCCTGATGGCTATGGCCGGGAATGTGCATGACGCCCATAGCGACTCCTACACGTAGACCTTGTCGAGACGCATACCAAAGCCGCAAGCGACCTCGTAGTTAATCGTGCCGCGTAGGCGCGCCATCTCGTCCATGGTAATCTCGGCATCTCCATCGCGGCCGACAATGATCATCTCGTCACCATACTCGGCCTCGGGAATCTCATGCGCCGGGTTGGACTGAATGGCGACCATAAACTGGTCCATGCAGATATTGCCCACCTGACGCACACGCTCGCCGCGATACAGCACGTCCATACGATTGGAAAGCGTACGCGAAAGGCCATCGGCATAACCGATCGGAAGGGTGCAGATCTGAACGCGCGTGCGCGGTACGCGGTAGGTAAAGCCGTAGCCCACGCCCTCGCCCATCGCAGGATGCGCCACGCGCGTCACACGCGCGTGGACGCTCATGACGGGATCAAGCTGCATCACACGACCACTCAGCTCACATGGCTGCAGACCATACAAACCGATGCCGGCACGAATCATGTCAAAGTGCATTGAAGAATCGAGCATCGAGGACGGCGTATTGGCACAATGCACGATACCGCATTCAAAACCTGCGTCCTTAATGGCCTGAACGGCCTCGGTAAAACGCTGGCACTGCAGCTTGTAGTCCCAACCCGAAGGTTCATCGGCCGTGGCAAAGTGCGTAAATACGCCGTCGCACTGAATACCGCGATGGAAGCTGATGCCGCGGACAAAGTCGAGCACCTGTGTGTAGTGAACGCCGATACGATTCATGCCCGTCTCGATGGCAAGATGGTACTTGCCCACCTTGCCCGCCGCGACGGCGCATTCGCCATACGCGAGAGCAAAATCGGACGTATAGACCGAGGGCATGATATCGAACTCGAGCAATGCGGGAATAGCCTCGATAGGCGGCTCGCTTAGAATCAGGATGGGCTTAGTAATTCCGCCCTGACGGAGCCCAACGCCCTCGTTGACCGTCGCCACGGCAAACATGTCGGCACCAGCCGAATACATGATCTTAGCGCACTCAACAGCTCCATGACCATAAGCATCGGCCTTGACCACGCAGCACAGGCGCTGACGCGGATTCAACAAGTTCTTATAGGCTCTCGTGTTGCGACGGAGCGCCCCGCGGTCGATCTCGACCCAGGACCAGCGCGTCAAATCGGCTTTATTCATGATTAGTCATCCGACCCTTCGTCCATGATTCCCAGATCTTCGAGCGCATCCTTTGCCGCCAGCTCCATGGCAGGACCGATCAAGTCGATAAGATCGGTCGCGATAACGCTCTTCTCACCATACTCCGTCGCCGCGGCAAAACCGGCGTAGCTGTGAAGTGCGACGGCGTACGAATACAGCAGCTCCCAACGATCCATCTCGTCGCGCATGGTGGCAAGCGTGCCGGCCAAAATACCCGCGAGAACATCACCAGAACCGGCAGTTGCCAGAGAAGCCGGACCCGAGAGTGGCAGCAGCACGCGCTCAACACCACAGATAGCCGTCGTCGGCCCCTTGGCTATGACCACCAGATTGTCGGAGCCTGCAGCCCAGACAACCTTCTGCGCGGCCGCAATCGCGGTACCAAGGTCGTTCACCTCGTCACCGGCAACCAGGCGCGAAAGCTCACGATAGTGCGGCGTCATAACCAACGGCTGCTCGCGGCGATACATCTCGGGGTTACTATCAATACCGTCAATGGCAATCTTAGCAAGGCAGTTGAGTGCATCGGCGTCCAAAATTAGCGGTACATCAAGCTCGAGCAAGCCCGAAACCACCTGCATAGCGCCGGCAGACGTCGTCATACCGGGACCGCACAGCACGCAGCTGTACTTCTTTGCGATCTCGCACACCGTCATGCGCGCAGCGGCGCCAAAGGAGCCGCGGGAATCAGACGGAATAGCAAAGACCGGAATCGAAGGAAGTGCCATGCGAATGAGATTGGCGCAGGCGTCAGGAGCCGCGACTGCCACGTAACCAGCACCCGCGCGAGCTGCAGACTTGGCCGCCATAATGGCAGCACCAGGATATTGCGCAGATCCGGCGACAATAAGCACAGAGCCACGGGAATACTTATCGATATTCGATGGTAGCGGAGCAAAGTAATCAACTAAGTCACCGGGCTCGACAATCTCGGCGGCGTGGTCGACATCATCGATGACCTCGTCAAGACGGTCGTAAAGATTGCCGCAGATCAAATCGCCAGCATACTCAGGACCATCAGCGCTATACAGACCAATCTTGGGCGCAATCATCGTCACCGTGCGCTCGGCACGAATGCAGTCGTCATCAACAACGCCCGTCTCGGCATTCAGGCCCGAGGGGACATCAATGGATACGACACAATCGGCGCATTCATTGACCGTAGGAATCCAAATGGAGAACGGCGCACGCAGATTCCCGTGGAAACCGGTACCAAAAATGGCATCGACAACAACATCGGCCTTATCGATCAAAACCTCGAGTTCATCACGCGAGGGACCGACGCAAACGTGCACATCGCGGCCGGCAGTTCGACGAGCAACATGACGTGCCAGAGCAGCAGGAATCTCATCCGGCTCAACCGGAGAAACGATATCCACGTCCACACCCTTGTGGCTCAGGATATCGGCGGCAACCCAACCGTCGCCGCCATTATTACCAAAACCGACCAGAACGAGAACCCGATCGGGATTGAGCTTCAAGACATCGTTGGCGGCAAACTCACCCGCTAGCTCCATAAGCTCGGCCTTCGAAGTCCCTTCGCGTTCGATGATATCCTCGAGACGAACGACTTCTTCGGTACTCAAAACCGGTTTCATCTATGCTCCTAGCGTATCTTGCGAAGCATCGCCCAGGTGCTCCGTCAATGCTGAATTCTGCAGCTGCTCAAGCTCATCTAAAACAGAGCGAGCCTCTTTAAATGTCTGCGCAACGCGTTTCTTGTTGCTCACTTTTTCTTCCTTAGGCTTAGGTCGAGCATCCTCGGTGATTGCAATGGCATTAGCGACAGCCAAGTCACCCGTAAGGGTAATAGAAAGAGCGACCTCGACAACACCCAAATCCTGGGCGATTTCGAGAGCACGACCAGAAAGCAGAGCCTTCGGTTTGCCGAGTTTATCACGCGTTACCGAAACATCCTTGCGACCTACACCTTGACTAAAACCCGTGCCGAGAGCTTTAAGCACCGCCTCGCGCGAAGCAAAGCGGCTCGCATAGTGAGCAGCGGGACGCGATGATGCATCGCAATACGCACGCTCTTCTTCGGTAAACACACGCCGAGCAAACGACGGCGTCTTTTCAAGAATTGATTTCATGCGGGAAATCTCGACGATATCAACGCCGATACCAGCTTCAGCCATGTTCACCTCCATATCGCACAGACTAAGTTATTGTAGCCCGTTCACAGAAGATGCGACAAACGAGGGTTATAAAACACAGCTACTATGTGAGACAAAACCCGTAAACGCAAAAAAGGGGGAGGCCGCGAGGCCTCCCCCTTCTTCAAGTCATCAGACGGCTCGGTGCCGTCCACCGGTCAGCGGCGCCCTGGCCTCCCACGGGCTGGCC
>CABUDZ010000097.1 GCA_902490445.1 uncultured Collinsella sp. | reverse complement strand
GAAGACTGATGTCGGAAGTGACGCCTCGTTGCCTCCGCCATCCCGCATCTGCCTCACGACATTTTTTGCGCGTTCGACAATAAGCTCCTCAAGCTCTTTCTCGCTCACGCGCTGAATAATATCTCCCGGTTGACAATCAAGCTCATCACAGATTTCGAGAAGCGTCTTAAGGCGAATAGCTTTTATTTTTCCGTTTCTTAGCTTTGAAATATTAGCCGGAGTATGCCCCGTCGCCCGAATCAGATCAGCACTGGTCTTTCCGGTCTTAAGCAGCTGCGTCTCAAGCTCGATGATGAGATAGCTCATGTTTCCTCCTACACAAGCTCGTCAGACTGCTCTTGGAGCAGCGAGGCATAACTCCAGATCGCCGAGATAAACAGACAGACAACTGCGCCGATAAACGACCCCGCATCAAAGGTAGCGCCTTGGCAAATCTCAATAACGAAGGAATGAGGCACGATGTAAAGCTCCAGTCCGCCAATGGTGAGATTGACCGATTCATAGGCACCAACAAACGAAACCACGGCGTTAACAGCAAAGGCAAGTGCAAGAACACGGATAAGCCGCACATGCGCCTTGGTAAAGGGCGAGACGCCCCGAGAGATGTTATGGCTGATTCCGCACAAAACGACAAGCGAAACACCCACGACGAGTGCCAGGCACAGCCCGCTTGGGATAACGATGCTCCCGCCATCGAGAAGCGTCACGACACCGAAAGAATCGACAGAAACAACGTTTGCAACCGCATACCAGCTCACGTAAACAACCAACGCGGCAAAAGCAACGAGCATCCCTGCAAAAACGGCTGCCATGCAAAAACCAAGCTTCCTGATATTTTCGCCCGCCTTGGCCATACGCTGAACGCTGTTGGACATACACTCACCCTCATCGGCTCTATCGTTATTCGAACAGTTTATCGAACAACGATATGGATTGCATGCGGAAAGCCCCGCCAGTGCGCATGGGCCATTTACCAACCCGGAGCGGTGAGCGTGGATTTTCGGACACTTACCGAACGAGAGTGGATAATCTCCCACTTTTAGGCCGCCACCGGGCCTAAAACGGGAGATTATCCACTCTCATAGTCATCAAGGCTCACAGCCTCTTACTCGGCCGCCTCGCGCAGGGCCGACATTGTGGCCGCATATTGCTGCTGCAGCGCATGCATTCCCTCACGAGCGCCGTCAACGGCATCGGCACCGCGCAGCGCTTCGGTCACCACGACCGCCGGCTCGTACAGATTATCGAATCCCAGGTTCTGGCTCACGCCTTTGAGCGTATGCACTGCCATAAACGCACTCTCGGCATCTCCCGCCGCCATGGCAGCCTCCAGCTTGTCCATGCTCTCGTCATCCAAAAACTTGAGGGCAAAGCGGGCAAGCATCTCATCGCCCATCAGCCGAGCGCACGCGTCATCATAATTAGCGCCGATCTTCTCATACGCCTCACGCATGGAAATCATGGGTTAAAAACTCCTTTGGTCAAACTAAATCGTGGGAAACGCAACGACGTCAGCGGGGCGTGCCAACGTCTCGGCAATTTGGTCTTGCACCTCGAGCAGACAATCGAGCAGCAGCGGGTTAAAGGTGCCGCACTTACCGTCCAGGATCATCTGGATCGCCTCCTTGTGCGGGATAGCGTCCTTGTACACACGCGCACTCGTCAGAGCATCGTACACGTCGGCCACCGAAACCACCTGTGCGGCAATGGGAATTTCATCGCCCTTAAGGCCATCGGGATAGCCTCTGCCGTCCCAGCGCTCGTGGTGCCAACGCGCAATCTGGTACGCATATTCCATAAGCGCATTGCCGGCGTGATGACTACCCAGCTCAAGCAGCATGTCGGCGCCGATCGTGGTATGCGTCTTCATAATCTCGAACTCCTCGGGCGTAAGGCGGCCGGGCTTGTTGAGAATCGCATCGTCAATCGACATCTTGCCGATATCGTGCAGCGCCGAAGCCAGGGCGATCGTGGAGCGTTCCTCATTGTCGAGGGAGATCGTGCCGCTACGCTGGACCAGACAGCCAAGCAGCAGCTCGGTCAGCTTTTCGATGTTCGTAACGTGCCTACCGCTCTCGCCGTTGCGAAGCTCCATGACGCCGGCCATGATGTCGATGAGCATGCGACTGTTCTTGACGCGCTCGTTGTACTGCTGGGACAGCAGGTTCGTCAGGCGGCGCTGCTTGGCGTATAGGCGGATGGTGTTGCTTACACGGCGGCGCACGACACGGGAGTCAAACGGGCGGTTGATATAGTCCGAGGCGCCCAGCTCGTACGCGCGCAGAACCATATCATCGGAATCTTCGCTCGAAATCATGATGACAGGCAGATTGTCGATACCCGATCGGCGCGACAGATCGGCCAGCACCTCAAAGCCGCTTATGCCCGGCATGACAATGTCCAGCAGCACGAGCGACAACTCATCGCCATAGCGGTCGACCATGTCGAGCGCCGTACGACCGTTATCAGCCTCGAGGATGCAATACTCGTCCTTGAGCATCTCGCTGAGAATGGCTCGGTTCATCTCGGAGTCATCAATAATAAGCACCAAAGGCTTTTCGCTTTGGAAGGCCTCGATGGAATCGGCATCGGTCACGACCGTACCGGCTTTTGCCTTAGCGCGGCTCAGTAACTGGACAGCGCGGCCAACGCCCTCATCGACCGTCTCGCCATGAATGCGAACGCCACCAACGCATGCCGTCAAGCTCACGTACTCATGGCCCGGAATAATCGTGGCATGAACGGCATCGGATACCTGACGCAGGCGACGGGCGAAGTCATCGGAGGGAATATTGGGCATGACGGTCACAAACTTGTCGCAGCCATAGCGCACAAGCTCGTCAGTCGAACGAATTCCGCTGCGTATGGCTGTCGCCACAGCAGCGAGTGCAAGGTCGCCAGCATGATGGCCACACGTATCGTTGAAGACCCTAAAATCATCAAGGTCGATTACCGCAACGCCGGCCTTCATGCGCGCGCTACGGAGCTTTTCCTCGTAATATCGGCGATTGCACGCACTCGTCAGCACGTCGGTGTAGACAAGGTCCTCTTCTGCGGCCTCTTGCTCATCAATCGGACGCACCATCAGCAGGACGTGAGGCTCGCCCTCGACCTTTAGAGGGCGCAGACGGGCGCGGTACTCAATACCATCATTGAGCAGCTGCTCCGACACCTCATCGGAGTCTGCCAAGGCCTCAAGACTCGACTGACGCAGACAAGGGCAGCGATCGCCGGCGAGCAAGCAGTTAGGCTCGCTCTTAATCTGATCGGCCGACAGCAAACGCACCACGGGGTAGGTCTTCGCGACGCGGGCGACCTCGGCGGCAGCCTCCTCGTCGGTTAGATTGACCTCGTGATTATTGAGCATATGGGGCCCTTTCTATCGTTACGCACGGCAACGGCGCATATCAAATGGTACAAGGGTAACATCTGACAACTGCAGGCAAACGCGCGATTATCGTTACATTTTTATGACCTGGCAAATAGCGGTAATGGAGCCGCGGGCGCACGGTTATGGGCGCATTCGTTAACAATGACGAAACGCTAGCAGTCCCCCTCCCCGCAGGTCATCGAGCGTGCTAACGCTCCAAGACATCGCGAACGGCGTTTGCCGCCGTAACGGGGCGATCGCGCAGACCGTTATGCGCGCCCGGGATCGTCACGAGAGGACAATCGAGATATTCGGCAGTCGCTCGCGTACCAGCCTCGCGGGGCGTACCAACCGAAAGCTCACCCAAAAACACGGCCGACACCGCCTTTGACGCGCGGGCGCGATCCCAGTCGGGAGCATATGTCATATTTGTTCCATATTCGTTCGCCATAAAGCAACGACCATTGCGCAGAGCATGTTTGGCTTCCGCCTCGGTCGTCCCAGGAGCCTCGGGGTCCAAGTCGCCGAGGGCTCCCAAGAAAAGACGGAGCGCCCTTGAAACCTTTCCAGCTGCAATCATATCGAGCAAAACCGGAGCCGCGCCCATGCCGACGCCTTCGGCCGACACAGCCGGCTCATGCAGAATCGCGCGGGCGACGAGATGGGGTTCGGTGCGAAGAAGCTCCAGCGCCACCAACGTACCGGCGCTGTGCGCAAGCACATTTGTCGGAGCGCCAACGTGTTCGATCACGGCCTGCAGGTCGGCGGCCTGAGCGGCAAGATCATAGCTGCCGTCTGCCGCTTCGCTGCTGTCACCACAGCCGCGACGGTCGTAGGCAATGACGCGGTAGTTGCGGCTGAGCTCACAAGCGATTCCGTCGAAAAATGTGCCGTCGACACAAGCGCCGTGCACGCACACCAAGGCAGGAGTATCAGGCGACACATCCGGGCCGGCATATTCGCGACAGGCAATCGTGGTGCCCGCATTCTCGACCGTAAAATCCATGTTGTGCCCCCATTATCAATGCCCATCCAGTTGCACGTCAGTACGGCTGGATGGTCCTGCACTGCCTTACGACTTGTTAACAGATTAACTGTACCCGACCCGAGACTTTTCATGGCACGGCATAATGAGCGACGTGAAAAAACGAAACTTGTAAAGCAAGAGCCCGTACCTTGCTTTGGAGCCGATGCTATGCTTAGGCACAATTGTCTTGAGGAGCATAAGCCTATGTCTACGTTTTTGAATGCCAGCCCCATCTTTGGGCCTGTTCGCAGCCGTCGCCTTGGTCTCTCGCTCGGCGTCAACATGATGCCGGCCAGCGGTAAGATCTGCACGTTCGACTGCATTTACTGCGAAAACGGCCTCAACGCCGAGCGCCCCTGCCATGAGCCGTACAACACAGCTGCCATGGTACTCGACGCGCTCGAGGCAAAGCTGCGCGAGATGGCAGCCGAGGGCGAACTCCCCGATGTGATCACCTTCGCAGGCAACGGCGAGCCCACCGCCGCACCGGAGTTTCCGCAGGCCATTGCCGGCGCCGTCGCGCTGCGCGACGAGCTTGCCCCAAACTCCAAGATCGCCGTGCTCTCCAACGGTACGCGCGCCGACCGCCCCGAGGTGCACGACGCGCTCATGATGGTCGACGACAACATTCTTAAGCTCGATACCGTCGACCCGGCATTTATCCAGCTGCTCGACCAGCCTGTTGGCCCCTACGACGTCGAGCACCAGATCGAGACGTTCGCAAGCTTTAACGGTCACGTTATTATCCAGACGATCTTTTTAACCGGCGAGTATCAGGGCAAGCCCATCGACAACACCGGCGTGGAGTACGTTGCCCCTTGGCTCGCGGCGCTTGAGCGCATTCGCCCGCAGGAGGCGACCATCTACACGGTGGCACGCGAAACACCGATCGCCGGCCTTGCCAAAGCAGTGCCCGAGGTACTCGACGCCATTGCCGCGCGCGTGCGCGCCCTCGGTATTCCCTGCCAGGTGAGCTACTAGCAAAACCACGCAGCAGCTAGTGCCCGCCATCCCGCCCCATCAGTTGCGGTGATATAGTTCCTGTTTGTGCTGTTAAACCGCTTAAATCGGAACTATATCACCGCAACTTTTATGGACGCGTGGGTGGGCTATACTAGCTGCGAACGAAAGGAAGTTAGCCATGTATGACAAAGGACCCGTGCCCGGCCGCAACGACACTTGCTGGTGCGGCAGCGGCAAGAAATACAAGAAATGCCATAGCGCCTTCGACGAGCGCCTCGAGCGCTTGTGGGAAGAGGGCTGGGAGGTTCTGCCCCGCACGCTCTACAAGACGCCCGCCGATATCGAGGGCATTAAGCGATCGGCCGCCATCAACGTGGGCGTGCTCGATTATGTGGGCGAGCATATCGCCGCAGGCATGACCACCAACCAGATCGACCAGATGATCTACGACTACACCGTCGAGCACGGTGGCACGCCGGCCGACCTTAACTACGAGGGCTATCCCAAGAGCGTGTGCACCTCGATCAACGACGTCGTCTGCCACGGTATCCCCTGCGATGCGGATGTGCTGCACGAGGGCGACATCATCAACGTAGACTGCTCCACGATCTTGGACGGTTACTTTAGTGATTCGAGCCGCATGTTCTGCATCGGCGAGGTCTCGGCCGAGCGTCAGCGCCTGGTCGACGTCACCCGCGCCAGCGTGGAGGCGGGTCTGGCGGCCGTCAAGCCATGGCTGCCGTTGTCCGTTATGGCCGAGGCAGTGCAAAAGACCGTCGAGGACGCCGGCTTTAGCGTGGTGCGCGAGTACGGCGGACACGGCATCGGTAAGGAGTTCCACGAGGACCCGTTTGTGGGCTTTACCACCGAGGCGCCCGACGTAGACACCATCATGGTGCCAGGCATGGTCTTTACCATCGAGCCCATGGTCAACGCCGGAGCGCCCGATATCAAGATTAGCAAGGGCGACGGCTGGTGCGTGCGCACCAAGGACGGCAGCGATTCGGCCCAGTGCGAGGTACAGCTCGTGGTGACCGAGGACGGCTACGAGCTGCTGAGCTGGTAGCCGTGGATGCGCCGGATGCTGACGGGCACGCCCGTCTTGCATCCGGCGTTTTTGTTTGAACGTTTGCCTGATAAAACCTGCCAAAATAAACCTGTCCCTTTTTTGGCAGGTTGAGCGGAGAGGACTGCCTGTGAACATCCTGGTTTTGCTGCCCGTCAACGACCGTCATCGCGCAATTCTTGAGTCGAGCGCTCCGGGCGAGGACTTTATCTACACGAGCGCCGACGCCGCCACGCGCAAGCAGGTCGCCGATGCCGACGTGATCCTGGGCAACATCGACCCTGACATGCTCACGGCATGCGAGCATCTCCAGCTGTTGCAATTGCAGACCGCCGGCTATGACGACTACCTTGCCGCCGGCACCGTGCCAGCCGACGCCAAACTGTCTTGCTCGGTGGGCGCCTACGGCCAGGCCGTGAGCGAGCACATGTTTGCCATGGTCCTTTCCATGATGAAGCGCCTGCCCGGCTATCACGACTTGCAGCGCGAGCATCGCTGGGAGGATTTGGGGCCGGTTACCTCGCTCAAAAATGCCAACGTGCTGGTGCTGGGCGCGGGCGATATCGGCGGCCACTTTGCCACGCTCTGCCGCAGCATGGGCGCACACGTCCGCGGCATCAAGCGCCATCCGCTCGTCTACCCCATTGTGTTTGAGGACATGGACGGCATGGATGCCCTGCCCGAGCGCCTGGCCGAGGCAGACGTCGTCGCATCCTTTATGCCCAGCACACCC
>CABUDZ010000096.1 GCA_902490445.1 uncultured Collinsella sp. | reverse complement strand
TATATAGCGGAGCACCCGATTGGCTCCGTTAGGACCGTTTTGCGCGTTGCCGGCGATGACAATGCGCGATGTCTAAACGTCTCAACGCTCAGACAAACACTATTTTACCGTTCTGGTTGGTCAGTTATTCACCTAAAGCCGCCAATGATGAAACGTTTTTTCTATCCCCGAAGACCCTTGTGCGGCATTCATACTCCCAAGCTGGGCAAACGTTTTATCAAGGTTGACTACATATCCTGGGCAGGACTGTGCCCCTCCAAAATATGCACCGTTCGCCGCCAAAAATCGACCGTTTGCGGCACCGTGATACCACTCGGTCGTCCAAGGTGCCGACATTTGTGCGACATCCGACTTCGTGGTGCAAAGGTGCATGTCCAAGTGCGGCACCCCCGGTGTGCCACATGCGGGTAAACTAGAACCTTATATAGAGATATTTGAACCCTAACCGCAGCAAAGGAGGCCCCATGGCATTCGATCCCATTCAAGAGGATTGCCATCGCCTCGTTCTTGAGGCCTTGCGCCGCGACAATATCCCGCTCACCGACACTGCCGCCGTAGAGCGCCTGATGGAACAATTCACCCGCAACCCCGCACCGCTCATCGTGCACGACCGCGACCGCGCCGGGCATCTGATTGCCAAGGTGGTCGAGGCTGTCGACTACCGCATCCCCTTTATCCCTGACGATACCCAGGCAGAGCAGGAAGAGGCAGCTGCCGAGAACATGCTCCGCGAGGCAGCCGCGCTCGATCCGGCCAACTGGGACGCTCAGCGCATGCTGACCGCCCTCACCGCCAGCTCCAACGAGGAATACGTGCAGTATCTGGTGTCCAAGTGCGACGAGGTGGAGCACGACCTGGCACTCAAGATCGCCTCGGCGCAGGACCCCTACGAGCGCGAGGCCGCAGGCGACCTTACGTGCCGCCCCTATCTGCGCTGGCTTGCCGCCTTGGCATCGCGCGCCCTCATTAGCGGCCGCTATCGCATGTCGCTCCAAGCCGCAAATCGCAGCTTGGACTTTGCGCCCAACGACCCCGCCGGTGTCCGCCACACCGCGATGCTCGCCATGGCAAAGCTCGAATACCCCGCCGAGGAACTCAAGCGCTTTCGCTCTGCCCACTCCGTCCCCTATCTCACCAACACGCCGCTGCGCCGTCGTCCCAAGGACGCGGAGCGTGACTTGGACCCGTGGACGCTCATCGCGCTGATGAGCGCAGCCTGGCGCGAGCTGGACTACGAGGGTGCCGAGCACCACCTGCGTATCCTTGCGCGCTCGTGCCCGCACGCAGCCGAGGCGCTCTACTTCCAAACCGAGTTTCCCGATGGCGTCTATGCCCGCGTCAACGTGGGTGCAGGCTCCACCGACGAGCTCGTCCTTGCACTCTCCGAGGCGACGCCGGTACTGCAGGAGGGCCTGGGCGCGCCCGACAACGCCAGCTTTGCCGCCTGGGTCGCCACCAACGACATCGTGCGCTCCCAGATCGACGAGCGCATACTGCGGGCGGCCGAGCAGGGCTTGCCGTTTAAGGGAGGAGACCTCTAATGGATCCGAGCGTCTACATCCCCGCCTACCTGGAGCGCACCTATCTGGCGTCGCACCCCGAGCTCACCGATGCAGCACGCGAGCTTGTCCATAACGACATTAGCGCGAATCCCCAAAAGTATGCGCAGTCCGAGCATGCTCAGGCGCTGCTGTCCTATGCCGGTGTTCATCGCCACCTGCTCGACGAGCTCCATCGCATCGAGGACATGGGCAGCGACGAGGAGTTTGAGCAGACGCGCAACCGCCTGTTCGACGATATGCGTGATGAGCTGCTCAAGATCGTCCGCATCGATGCGCTGGCCGTCGATGCCCAGCTGCTCGCCATCATTTTGGCGGACACGCCCGTCGACGCCTGCCTGGGCGACCTGATGAAGCTCGAGACGAGCACGGCCGACTACTTGCAACAGGGCGTGCCCGGGTTTGATATGGAGGCCCCGCACTACTGGGCCAATAATGTTTTGGCCGACGGTGTCACCGCAGCGGACCTTACCGTGAGCGAGCCGGCCCTTATCGGGTGGCTTCACACACTCGAGGCCATCTCGCAGCTGTGCATGGCGAGCGCTCGTTACCGCGCCGCTGCCAACTATGCTCGCCGCGTTCTTAAGGCGGAAGGCTATCCTACCCGGGCCGCCGGCACCGTGCTGCTCGCCCTCGCCCGCCTAGAAGACCAGGACGGCTTTTTTGCCCTGGCCCACCAGCTCGAGGAGCAGATGGGGGCAGACGCACTCGAAAACTCTCCTTGGTACCTGCTCGCCCGCACGATCTTGCTGTTCAAAACGAACAAGATGCGTCCGGCGGCGCGTGCGCTGCGTGAGTTCGCTAACCGCTGCGAGGGCGGCGCATTCTTCTTGCTGAATCCCATGTACCAGACACCGTACCTTCCCTGCCGGCCCGAGCCACGCGATCCCTGGGATCTTTCGCACCAGGCCGTTTGGGAAGCAGATGGCATTATCTCGGACACTCCCGACTTTGCCCCCTGGGCCAATGCCTGCGAAGACGTGTCGCAGCTTGCCCAGGAATTTGCGCGCCGCTACGGATTTTAGTGACGCACTCGACCCGACCATGTCGTTTACGTTAGGAACGGTTTCATGAACCTCCGCTCATCTCTTGCCTGCACCTCGAGCGATATCGCCCGCTGGGGGCTGCGCTCTATCCTTAAGCGCCAGGGCGGCGTACTCCCCGGCCGCATCGCCATGAAGATCGACCCCGAGTTGCTGAGCGACCTCGCCGGCCTTGTCGACCGCAGCGTGGTGATCACCGGCACCAACGGTAAGACCACCACTTCGAACCTCATCGCCGACGCCGTTGCCGCCAGCGGCGCCACCGTGGTATGCAACCGCGCCGGCAACAACATGGAGCCGGGCGTGGTGGGCGCACTGCTCGAGGCGCGCAGCGGCCTCAAGCGAGCCGGCGGCGGCAAGCGCGTGGGCGTTTTTGAATGCGATGAGCTCTACACCGTGCGCGTCCTACCCAAGCTCAAGCCGACGTACTTCGTGCTGCTCAACCTGTTCCGCGACCAGCTAGACCGCTACGGCGAGATCGACCATACCCAAGACGTCATTGCCCATGCGTTGGAGCTCTCTCCGGCAACAACGCTCATCTACAACGCAGACGACCCGCTGTGTGCCGCGATCGCCGCACGCGTTCCCAACACGAGCATCGCCTTTGGCATCGACGGCGCCACGGGCACCGAGTCCGATCGCATTAGCGACTCGCGTTTTTGCTCGCAGTGCAACGCGCCGCTGGAGTATGACTACGTGCAATACGGCCAGCTCGGCGCCTACCATTGCCCCTCGTGCGGCTGGGCCCGCCCTGCGCTTGTCCGTCGCGTGACGGACGTTGAGCTTACCTACGACGGCTACGAATTTGACTTGGTCTTTGGACCCAATACCGACGCACCCGCAACGCACATCGCCACACGCTACAACGGCCTGTACATGGTCTACAACGTTGCCGCCGCCTTCTTTGCGGCGCGCGAGATGGGCGTGGACGCGGCGCATCTGCAGCCCACGCTCGATGCCTACGTGCCAGCCGGCGGACGCATGGGCCGCTGGAACATTGCCGGCCGCACCGTCGAGGCAAACCTGGCCAAGAATCCCGTGGGCTTCGATCGACAGATTCAGTCCATTAAAACGGCAGGTGGCAGGCTCTGCGCCTTCTTCCTGAACGACAATGACGCCGACGGCCACGATGTCTCGTGGATCTACGACGTCGACTTTGAGCGCATCGCCGACACGCCGGGTCTTGTCGCCTTTGCCGGAGGCACGCGTGCGCACGACATGCAGGTACGCCTCAAGTACGCCGGCATCGATGCCGCGATTATCTCGGACGTCGCGCAGGCGATCGGCGCCGTGGCAGACGAGGCCGCCGATGACACCTTCTACGCCGTCGCCAACTACACGGCCTTCCCGCCGCTGGTCAAAGAGCTCGACGAGCTTAAGGGCGCCGATGCGAGCTCGGTTGTCTCCTGCGCCGTAACGCCCGCCGGTGGTAGCGCTGTCCCCACCGATATTGCGCCGGTCGAGCTTTCGCGCCCGTTGCGCATCGTCTACCTGTATCCCGATGCGCTCAACCTCTACGCCGACGGCGGCAACGTTATCGCGCTCGAACGCCGCTGCGCCTGGCGCGGCATTCCCGTGCGTGTGGACGAAGTCCACATGGGCGAAACGCTCGACCTGACCGACGCCGACATCGTTATGATGGGCGGTGGCTCCGATCGCGACCAGCTGGCGGTTGCACATGAACTGCTCGCTCAAAAAGACAAGGTCGCGGCCTATGTTGAGGATGGCGGCTCGCTGCTTGCCATCTGTGGCGGCTATCAGCTGCTCGGCCGTTCGTACTATATGGGCGAGGATCGCATCGAGGGTCTGGGCGTCATTGCCGCCGAGACTGTGCGTGGCTCCGACCGCCTGATCGGCAACGTCGCCGTCAAGACCGACCTGGCACCCGAGCCCTTTGTGGGATTCGAGAACCATGGAGGCCGCACCCTGCTCGATACAGAGGCCACGCCGCTCGGAACGTCCGTCGTCGCGGGCACCGGCAACAACGGCGACGATGGCTTTGAGGGCCTCATCTACAAGGGCGTCATCGGCACGTACCTGCACGGGCCGGCGCTACCCAAGAACCCCGAGCTTGCCGACTGGCTCATTACCCACGCCCTCGAGCGCCGCGGCGATGCGCAGGCCACAGCTCTGCTGCCGCTCAAGCCCCTCGACGACACCTACGAGCACGCCGCCCACGACGCCGCCATGAAGCTCCTCCCCTAGCACCCCACCACCACAAAGGGGACAGGTACCTTTGTGGTGGTTTTGATCTGCCACGTTTGTTTGTCTCGATCTGTAACATCTAGGCCGTTGAAAGTCGTCTTACTGTTACAGATTGAGATGTTCGTCCCGACGCCCGCCGTCTGTCTCGATCTGTAACAGATAGAGCCGATTTGCCCGCCCAGATGTTACAGATTGAGATATTTGAAAATCGGAATAAAAGCCTACTCCTGTGTGGTGGTTTTCCAGTTTGCCAACGATATACGCGCCGGCAAAAAAGTCTGCTATACTCTTTCCCGCTGTCCCCATCGTCTAGCGGCCAAGGACGCCACCCTTTCAAGGTGGATATCGCGGGTTCGAATCCCGCTGGGGGCACCATTCCAACTTTCCTCGAACCCGCTGGATGTCAAGTCTGGCGGGTTCGTCGTTTTCGGCGTCGTAGTTGAGCGTCACGAGCACCTCGCCGTCCGACACGCTCGCCTGCCAGACGAACGCCTTCAGCAGCGTGGAGTCGTCGAGGCCCGCCCCGCACTGCAGGAAGTCGGCGAAGCGCTCCGGGTCTATCCGCTGCTCGCGGAGCGCCTGTAGGTCGTACTCGGCACGGGCCTTCTGCTCCTCGAGCTCCGCTATGCGCCCCTTCACGCCCGGCGCTATGATCCCCTGCTCGATGGCGTTGAGGATGTTCTTGAGCCCGCGCTCGGCGGCCGAGAGCGATTCCTCGGCCTGCCTGCGGCGGGCCTTCACCTCCGCGCCGTCGGCGCGTTCCGCGACCATGCGGGCTATCCTCATGGCCTCCGCGCGGTCGGAGAGCAGCTCGCGGAGCGCACCGACTATCGCGCCCTCGAGCTCCTCGCGGCGGACGTTCCTCATGCACCCGCCCGTGCAGCTGTAGTACTCGTACTTGACGTTGCGGCGCCCGCGCCCGCTCACGCCCTGGAGGTTGCGACCGCACCCGGCGCATATCGCTCTCCCGGCGAGCGCGAAGTCGCCCCAGTCCTCGGTCGAGCGCTGCTTCACGCCCCTCACCCCCTGTGCCCTCATGAACGTGGCCTCGTCGACGATCTGCGGCATACCGCCCTCCCTGACGATCCCGCCCCACTCGTAGCGTCCCGTGTAGCGCCTGTTGTGGAGCATCTGGTGGACCATCGAGTACCCGCACGGGTTACCTGACCTCGTCCTCACCCCGCGCTGCGCGAAGTCGGCGGCTATGGCGTTCGTGGTCTCGCGGTTTATCTTGCGCTCGAAGGCCTCCCGCACGAGTGCCGCCTGGTCCGGGTCGACCTCGTACTCGTCGTCCTCGTTGCGCCGGTAGCCGAATATGCGCACGCCGTTGGTCTTGCAGCGCAGGGCGTTGCCCTCCATGCCGCGCCTCGTGCGTATCGCCGTCTTCTTGGACTCGCAGGCGGCGAGACCCTCGAGCAGCTTCTCGTAGATGATGCCCTCCGGGCTGTCCGGTATCGCCTCGAGGGCCGAGACGAGCTTCACCCCGTGCTTGGCGAGCTCGCGCTTGTATATGGGCGCGTCGTACTCCCCGCGGCTGAAGCGGTCCATCATGTAGACGAGGGCGATGTCCGACTCGCCCGCGTTCGCTATCATGCGCTGGAACTCCGGGCGGTCGTCGGTGCGGCCCGATATGGCGTAGTCGCAGTACTCGGCGGCTATGGCGTAGCCCTCGCGCCTGCACCAGTCGCGGCAGACGCGCAGCTGGTCGTCTATCGAGGCCTCGCGCTGCTTACTGCATGAGAATCGCGCGTATATCACGGCTGTTTTTGGCATAATGGATACGACTTCCTTGGTTTGCACGTCCACGTCGATACTGGGGAGCCTGACTCGCCCCGTCGGCCATAGCGGTACCAGCGCTGCCGGCGGGGCTTTTTCTTTACCTATACAAGACGGTGACGACGTGCAGCAGCGTGTCGGAGCCCTTGTCGACGGCATTCGCGCACGTCTCGGTCTTCACGTCGACGATCTGCAGGCCGCGGTTCTGGAGGTTGTCCAGGATGATGTTCAGCTGCTCCGTGACGCGCGGCTCGAGGCTGTTGCTGGCAGACATAACGCGCTTGCCCTGAATTTGGTACACGAGGGCGTGCAGCCGCCCGTCCTGTTTTATGAACTCCTCCGAGTCGCTCGTCATCTTCTCCGCGTAGCTCTTGTTGAAGAAACCCATGATCTACTCCTCTTCCTCGTTATATGACTCCGCCCGATCAAGCAAAGCGTCAACCGATATGCCCATGGCGTGCGCAATCTTATAAATGACGCTCGCTTTTGGGTCTTTGATCTTGCCACTGAATATCTGTGACACGTGAGCGTCCGACATGCCAGACGCCCTACAAACATCCGCCTGTTTCATGTCGAGCTCTTCGAGGTAGTCGTTCAATGCGCGTGATAGCTGCATTTCTAGCCCCTCTCATCTAAAGACTATTCGACTAAATCTTGAGCCGATTGCTGGGACGAATCCGTCTTCTCAAGCGGTGAATAGCGGGC
>CABUDZ010000095.1 GCA_902490445.1 uncultured Collinsella sp. | reverse complement strand
ACTGATAACTAACTTAATTACCAGTAGAAACAGATATTTTATAGCGAATAAACGAAGGAAAATCTAAACAATTGTCAAGAGAATTAAGAACTTGCACAAAAATGTCGGTTTTGCTGCTCAGATGTTTAAACAATCGTTATAATTGCATCACTTAGCGAGCGCAATTACAGATTGCGCAGATACGTTTGATAGGGAAAGAGCAAGATCGCGGTCTCTTGGGGAGGAGACATCGATGAAAGCGAATTCGGACAAATCTAAGCAGAGTAATAAAGCGACGCGCCGTGTACTGGCAGGCGTTTTGTGCGGAGCCTCCGTTTTGAGCCTGGTACTGTCGCTCGTCATGCTCCCGATCTCGCAGGCCATTGCCAACGATGCCCAGACGGTTTCTACCGAGGAAACTGTGATGGGGGGGGGGTTCCTCAAGTGAGTCTACTGGTATAGACAACAGTACTAACGGGGATGCCGGCACAGACGCCGAAAACCAGAACAGCGACGATGCTGCGAGCGACGACGACGCTCGGCCGGAGGAGCAGTCCAAGGACGAGTCGCAGGCGGAAGATAATGATGCGATGGATGTTAACGCTGTCGCGTCAGCCGAGGAGGCTGCAGAGAGCGAAGAGACAACCACAGCTATTACTAACATTACTAACGCCGATGATTTGTCAGCTAAGCTTCAAGGCGTTGGGGAAAACCAAACTGCCCGCTTCGAGCTCACAGCTGATATTGACTATGCTGGTGAAATCAAACTTGAGAAGAGCGGCAGCAATATAACGCTGAACTTAAACGGTCATAAGATCAAGTGCTTGAACACCGACAAGCCGTTATTTGATGTTGCTAACGGCGCAACACTTACAATTAAGGACGAAATTAAGGACTCCGCGCCGGTGACTGAGACGGTCAACGATGTCCAACAGCTGACTGATCAGGGGCAGAAGCTGGATCCCAATAATTATGGCAAGAAAGTCGAGCTAAATTACGTTGGTGGCATTCCGTCTAACCTTACCTACTACGTGACCAAATCGACTCCGAGTGGTACAGGGACAATCGAGACGCTTGTCAGACATAACGTCGATATTAAGGGCGCCATCGTGGCGTGCGACGGCAACGCAAATCTAAAGCTCATCAATCTGTATAACAACAACGGCAAGGGTGGCACGTTTAACCTTGTGAGCGGCGTGATCACGCAAAAACAAGGCAGCAGCGTTAGCAGCTTGGTCTATGCCGAGAACGGCTCTACCGTCAACATGCGCGGCGGCTATGTGTGTGGAGCTTCTGGCTCGGGTGCGGGCGGCGGAATTGAAATACACGGTAATTCGACCCTCGAGGTTTCCGGTGGCGTAATTGCCGGCAACAGTGCTCCTAGTGGCGGTGGTGTGTATGCTAAAGACTCCACGGTCAACATAACTAATGGCGTAATCTCCGGCAACAGCACGCTTGCTACTGGTGTTGGTTTCGGCGGCGGCATCATGGCCGAAGGCGGCAGCGTTACTGTTTCTGGTGGCTACATTACTAACAATAAATATGCCAATTACTGTGGTAACGATGGTAATGGCGATCATGGCGGTGCTGGACTTGCCGCTAAAAACGGTACTCATGTCACCATTTCGGGCGGCCAGATCACGGGCAACTATTCTGAGGAAGCCGGCGGCGGCGTCTATGTGACCGACATCGAACACCAAGGGGCGAGCTCGCGCAAGACAATGGCATGGCTCAACATTACGGGGGGAACTATTGCCTCTAACGTGAGTTTTCGCTCTGAGGGTGCCGGCATTCGCGTGGGCCAGATGGTTGACGCGATGATAAAAGGAGCGTCAAATTCAAATCCAGTCTATATCACTAATAACCACTGCATGTCTCGCTTTGACTGGGGTGGAGGCGGCATCTTCGTCCAGGGCGATTCTAAGGTCGCGTCTAATGCTGGTAGGCTATTTGTCTATAACTCCTATATAAGCAGCAATGAGGCCGGTGGCTACGGTGGCGGCGTTGCGGTTTGCCCGACGGGTAAGACTTTGGTGACAGGCACCGACGGCACGGCGATTTTCGGTAATACTTCTGCCGGAAATGAGCAAAACGCGAACGATTACGAATCCGTGAGTAATACAGGCAATAACGGCACCCCCCATCTTTCCGGCGGTGGTCACGGTAAGGACCAGGACTCCGACGCCTACAATGCCGAAGTGTTTCGCAAAAACGGCCACGCGGACTTCTTCCTTGCGGCGGAGGGTCATACGACTCCGATCGCGGCGGTGATTGGCAAAATGCTTGGCGGCGGCGATGCTAAGTATCGGGGAAGCTTAGAGCTTCAGAAAGCCATTACTATCCCCGCTAACGGTGGCGTGCAGGTATATAACAGCATCGGCCTGAGTTCGGATGTTAAGGCTCAAGACCCCGAGGCGATCAATGCGCGAAAGGCTGCGCTAGAGGCGGGCGCGACGTTTATCACGGGCAATTATTCCTGGAACCATGGCGGCGGCATCATGTCGAACGGCGACCTGTACATGGGCGCGCCTGAGGACACGTATGTCTATCCGAGCCTCAAGCTCAAGGCGACCAAGAAGCTGGAAGGCCGCAAGCTCAATGATGGGGAGTTCTCCTTTACGGTGTATCGCAAGGATTCAGACGACCCTTTGGCTGGCACGACAGCTGGCACGACATTCAATCGCGACGTTTGCACCGAGGTTGGAACAGCAGCAAATGATGCAGAAGGCAGCATTACGTTTGACCTTGGTGAACAATTCGCATCGAGTGGCGCGGGTAACGAAATCACATACTACTTGGTCGAAGATCCCGGTGGTGATTCTGGCATCACGTACGACTCCAGCGTGTATAAGATTGTGGTGACGGCCGAAGATACCAAGACCTTGCTCATGTCTGTTCCGAGTAAAGAAAACTCAAGCCAACTGAAGGATCTTTACATCCATAACTACACGATTAAAAACGTCGGTGTAACCAAGTACGAATTCCGCGAGTCGTCTGGGAAGTGGGAGAACGTAAAAGCGAGGAGCAAGGTGCAGAAGAGTGGAGACTATTATCCAATTATCTGTGAGGGTGACTCCACGACTTTCACTAACAAGTTCACTCCGTACGACTCGAAGGGCTCCTGGACGCCTATGGCGACTAAGGTCGTTGAGGGTGGCGAGATGAAGGAGTTCACGCTCCAGCTTGCGACCGACACAGATTTTACGGATATCGTTAGCAGCAAGTCCACCACTGCCGACGGCGACAAGTCCCAGACCCTGAGCTTCGACAAGATTGATTACAAACTCGATCAACTCGACCAGCTCGCGTCTGGCCCCACTGGCCGTGGTGCTTCCAAGACCTTCACGTACTACGTGCGCGAGAAAGACGACGGTTCGCTGTTCTCGCACTATACGTACGACAAGTCGGTCTATCAGATTACGGTTAACGCGACTGACGACTCTAACCACCATATCGACGTCACTGCGACCTACAAGCAGATTCAGGATCGTGATGGCAATGAAGTGACCACTGACACGCCCCACGACCTCACCGGCAAGTCCACTCCCACCTTCACCAACACCTACTCCACCTCTTTGCCCCTTTCTGGTATGTCGGGCGTCACTCTGACGTACCTTGCCGGCGCGGCGATGCTTTGCGTCGCTGCGGCCTGGATGCACGTTCGTCGCAAGGCGAGCGCGAGGGGAGGTGAGCGTCGTGAATAAGAAAGTTTGCTCCTTCCCGATCTTGTTTGCGCTGCTTGCCCTCCTGATCGGCATCTGCGCGGTTGTGTTCCCCGCATCCGCGCAGGCCGCGCCGACCTCGACCGGTTCCATCACGGTGAGCGGCGCCGTGGCGAGCAACTACGACGCCTACCAGATCTTTAGCGCCAACGTCGTCGACGGCGACGGCGACGCCAAGACCTTTACCGACCTCGCTTGGGCAAGCGACGCCGCGCGCGACGCTGTCCTGCCTGTGCTGCACAGCGCCGGCATGCCCGATTCCCAGACCACCGCGCAGGAAGCTGCCGAGTGGCTCAACACCGATTCCCACCTTACGAGCGCGCTGAGCGCACAGCTCGCTCGTTCCCTCCAGAGCTCTGGCGCCGTGCCCGTGGCCCTTAACGCGGGCACGGCGGCCGAGCTGCCCTGCGGCTACTGGCTCATCGTCGCCAGAGACGACGCCATCGCCCAGGGCGAGGCCGGCACCGCGCCGATCATGGCGCTGGTGGGCGGCAACGCCGTCACCGTCAAGCCCAAGGCCGCGACGCCCAAGGTCGCCAAGCACGTGCTGGAGGACAACACCGCCGCATGGCAGAAGGCCGCCGACGCCACGGTCGCCGACGACCTGTACTGGCGCCTCTCTGCCACGGTCCCGGCGGGCCTTTCCGCCTATGACACCTATGCGGTGCAGTTCGTCGACACCATGAGCGCGGGGCTCGACCCCTCCAAGGTGGCCGCGAGCATGCGCGTGTACGCGGCGGCGGGCGCGGACGGCGGCTTTGACGCCGTTTCGGCCGGCAGGGACGGTCGCGCCGGCACCGAGCCCGCGAAGGGTTGGACCGATATCACGGCCCAGTGCGCCACCATGGTAGCGGCCGACGGCAAGACCTTCACCGTGCGCACCGGCGACCTGATCGCCGCGCTCGGCGGGGCCGACGCCTTTACCGCGGGCGCCCGCGTGGTCGCCGTGTACAATGCGCCGCTCAACAGCGCGTGCAACCACGGCATCGCGAAGGGCAACCCCAACGAGGTCTACCTGCGCTACCCGCGCTCTCCTCTTGCCGACCAGTCCGGCGACGCCGGCTTCACCCGCACGCCGAGCGACGACGCGAGCGCCTACACCTGGGACCTCGCGCTCACCAAGCGCGGCAGCGACGGCGACAAGCCGCTTGCCGGGGCGGCCCTGAGCATCGCCGACGACCGCGGTCGCACACTGGCGGCCGACGGCACGTGGGATGCAGAGGGCAAGGCCACCGTCACCACGGGCGAGGACGGCCGCGTGACCGTCTCGGGCGTGGATTCGGGCAAACTGGAGGTCCGCGAGCTCAAGGCACCCAAGGGCTACACCGCCTTTGAGGGCACGCGCTCAGTGACGGTCAAGGCCGAGGGCCTGGACGTCGACCAGGTGGCCGCCGCCAAGCCCAAGCTCACCATCACGGCCGAGTCGCCCCTGCGCGCCGACAGCGCGGACGGGTCGACGGGCAGCCTGGAGGCGTCGCTCGTCAACACGCCCACCGGCACACCCCCTAGCATTACCACCGGAGGCTTTATGCCCTCGACTGGCGATATGGCAATGTACGCCGCGGCCGCCGCAGCGGTCGCCGGAGCCGCGCTCATCGTGGTCGCGCTCCTGGTCAAGCGGGGAGGTGGCAGCCATAAAGAGTAGCTGGCAGCCCCACAGAGAGCGGGGCGAGACGTAACGAAGTAGATGCTAAGACACAGACAGATGATGACCGATCGAATGAGAATCAAACGGAAAACGGAGGAAAAGAAGATGAGCATGAGCAAGAACATCGCACGCCTGGCAGTAACCGCCGGCCTCACAGCAGCGCTGAGCTTCGGCGGCGTCATGGCTCCGGTGACCATGGCGTTTGCTTCAGATGCGGCGGCTGCCACGACCAATAGCATCACCATCAATAAGAACACTGAGAACGGCGATGTGAAGTACAAGGCATACCAGATCTTTAAGGCCGATGTCGTGGACAAGAACGGGAAGAAGGTCGCGTCCAACGTCGATTGGGCCGACGGACTATCTGACACTGCTAGGAATGGCATCATTGCCGCCATAAGGAGTGACGAGAAAGGCGGCGAGCTTCCCGGGACTCCCTCTGCACAGGACGTCGCCGACTGGATGGCCACATATCTCCAGGATGCTTCTCAGATTGTGAACAATGGTGATTTGCTCGATACGATTGCTAGCTGTGTCAAGGACACTACTCCTGTCACGCCAAGGGGAGCTTCTACCGCTGCTTTCGCCGCGGACATCTCAGTATCATTTGATAACTCTGGCTACTATCTCTTCCTGACGGACGTTGACTCTATCGGCACTGCGGATAGCTATTCCGGCAAAAAGCAGACTGGCACTTCGCCGATCTTCGCTGTTGTGGGCGGCAATGCTGTTGAGGTTACCGAGAAGACCGGTATTCCTACGGTTACAAAGAAGATTAAGGACGACAAGCTCGGCAGCGATTGGGCCGACAAGGCTGACTCACAGGTTGGCCAGGTTGTTCACTATCAGCTGACCGGCACCGTTGCCGAAAATGTTGCCTCGTTCGACACCTATTACTACGAGTTCCACGACGAACTCTCTGCCGGTCTAATTGCCGATGAAAATTCGGTCAAGGTTACGGTTTATGCGAATGACCACGATACGACCGGAACTGAGGTTCAACTTCCTGATGGCGCGGTTAATTACGATACGACTGGAAACAATAATCTTCTGACGGTTAAGTTTGAAAATCTGAAGACTGTGACCGCTAAGGATGACTCCCCTGCAATTGTCATTACCAAAGACTCCAAGGTCGTCGTCACTTACACCGCAAAACTCAATCCCGCGAAGGCTGAGAAGGTTACCGTTGGCAGCACGGGCAACGACAACGAAGTTAAGCTCATCTATTCCAACAATCCCATGAGCGGAGGAAAGGGTGAGTCTGTGCCCGACACCGTCCGTGACTACACCTACGCGCTTGAGCTTATCAAGCAGGATGCTGATTCTGATGCTACTAAAATTGACAATGTAGAGTTCACCATCCAGGCAACCGATCCTGACGATGCTGGCTCCAAGGGTATGTATGTCGGCAGCGATGGCGTTCTTGTCGATAAGGCCTATAAGTTCAAAACAGCGAATGGCGGCAAGATTAATGTCAAGGGTCTCGATGCTGGTACCTACACGGTGCACGAGGTCGAGGGCAGCAACCCTGGCTACAATACGCTGGACGACTTTACCTTCAAAATCACGTCTGAGGGTCTTGATAAAGACGAGGGTGTGGCGCTCGACGAAAAAACAGCTGTAAATACGCTGAAGGTTACTGTGCAGAAGAGTGACTCCGCCACTATGGTTACCCCGTCAGTCGAGGACGGTACCGTCACCCTTACCGTCAAGAACAAGAAGGGCTCCAACCTCCCGCTGACCGGTCTCAACGGCGTGACCTTCACTTGGATCGCTGGTGGCGCGGTGCTGTGCATCGGCGTGGCGCACCTCATCCGCAGCCGTAAGCAGGCTGAGGAGTCCGAGCAGGAGTAACGCTCGCTCACCCATCCCTTTGGCAGGTGGGATGTGATGGCCATGAGACTTGCGGACACTTTTCTCGTCCATCCACGTTCTTGCTTTGCCATTCATTTTTCGGGGCAGACTCCGCACTGGAGTCTGCCCTGTTTTTTTGGGACAACGAAGCCAGCCTCCACCGTCCGATGCGGGTACGTTCGTCATCGCGTTTCTTGACTCGTATGAGGTTCGGATTAAGGTCCGTAGGCGCACGCGCGGTGCGGACGGTGGACGGCATTTGCGCCGCAAGCGCAAATAAGAATGCCCGGGGGGTCGGATCCCGGGCATTTAACTAAAGCTGAAAACTAGGCTACCC
>CABUDZ010000094.1 GCA_902490445.1 uncultured Collinsella sp. | reverse complement strand
GAGACCGCAGTCAACGGCGTCGAGCCGATCATCTTCCTTGATGACGTCCACGTCACCTTTAGGACCCGTACCGGCTCGATTCTGCACCCTAACCTGGTTCACGCCGTCCAGGGTGTAACGATTAAGCTCATGCCCGGTCAGACGATCGGCATCGTCGGCGAGTCCGGTTGCGGTAAGTCCACCACCGCCAACGTCATGTGCGGCCTGCAGGCCCCCACGAGCGGCAAGGTCTACTTTAAGGGCAAGGACGTAACCAAGCGTACCGCCGAGGACCGTCGCCACATGGGTCGCGTCATCTCGGTCGTGTTCCAGAACCCGGCCACGGCGCTCAACCCCCGCATGGTCGTTCGCGAGCAGCTGCTCGACCCTATGCGCGTCCACAACCTGGGTACCGAGGCCGAGCAGGAGAAGCGCGTCAAGGAGCTCTTGGAGCTCACCGGTCTGCCCAGCTCCGCCGCCGAGGTTCTTCCCGGCCAGCTTTCGGGCGGCCAGCGCCAGCGCGTCGCAATTGCCCGTGCCCTGTCGCTGAACCCCGATGCCATCATCGCCGACGAGCCCACCTCGGCTCTGGACGTTTCGGTCCGCGCGCAGATTCTGAACCTGCTGACCGACCTTAAGAAGGAGCTCGGCCTGGCCATGGTGTTCATCAGCCATGACATCCAGACGGTCCGCTATATCTCTGACGACATCATCGTTATGAATGGCGGCAAGATCGTCGAGCAGGGCGAGGCCAAGCAGGTCTTCCAGCACCCTCAGGACCCCTACACCAAGATGCTGCTCGGCGCTGCGCCGTCGCTGCTTCATCCCAAGCTCGGCGAGTAGGTTCGCTTTCCCTCCCGTGCGCCCAGTTCCCTTGCCGGGCGCACCTCCGTTGCGATTTCGAAAGGTTGGGTTCACGGGCCATGCCAAGCGCTCAGGAGCTACAACAGCAATTTGGTGGTTATCGTGGCGCCATGCCCCGTCCATCCGATTTCGATCTCTTTTGGAACGACCGCATAGCTGAGGCTGACGCCGTCAAGATCGACTATGCGGTCGAGGCGGCATCGATTGCCGATACGGCGACCTGCCAGTTTTTTGACCTCTGGTATACCGGCATGTGCGGCGCCCGCCTGCATGCCAAGTATCTCAAGCCGGTTTCGGACGAGCCCGTGCCGCTGGTGTTACAGTTCCACGGCTATCCGGGTGCAAGCCGCAGCTGGTTCGAGCAGGCGTCGTTTGCGGGTATGGGCATGGCGCTCATTGCCCTCGACTGCCCCGGCCAGGGTGGCCCCTCCGAGGATATTGGTGGATTTGAAGGCACAACGGTCGCGGGCCATATCGTCGCCGGTATCGATGGCGACCCGGCCAACCTCTACTATGTCCGCTTGCACCAGGATATCCGCATTCTGTGCCGTATTGTTCGCGAGCTCGAGGGCATCGATCTTTCCCGCGTATTTGTGAACGGCGCATCACAGGGCGGCGGTTTGGGCATTGCGACCTGCGCGCTTAATAGCGAGCTTATCAATCGTGCCGCCATCCTCTATCCCTTCCTGTCGGATTTCCGCCTTGTTTGGGATCTGGATGCCGACGATATCGCTTATGAGGGCCTGCGTTATTGGTCGCGTTGGTTTGACGAGGACTCGACTCGTATTGAAGAGGCCTATGCCAAACTGGCGTACTTCGATTCCAAGAACTTTGCCCCCATGGTCAAATGCCCCGTGCTGTTTGGCACGGGCACAGCCGATATCGTCTGCCCGCCGGCGACGCAGTTTGCGGTCTACAACAACCTGGCCTGTGAGAAGCGACACGAGTTCTTTGAGGGCTTTGGCCACGAGGAGATTCAGGACTTTGACGACATGATCATTCCGTTTTTCTGCGAGGGAGGGGAGGCTCATGTCTAAGTGCGAGAGCAATGTCGACGAGCTGATTGTCCCCAGGCTCGCGGGGATGCCTGGAACGGTTTCGTCAAGGCTCTCTGATTTCCGGGGTTGGCGCGGCGATGCTTCTGCGGATGTTTCCAAATTAGAGACAGCCGCCTCGGACTTTGAGGTTTGCGGCCTGACTGTTACGGCGATTGATTTCGTCAATCCGTGCGCGCGTTACTCCGAGGTTTCCTTTGAACTCGGCGGGTATGTCGTACACGGCCGTTTGATTGAGCCCTTAGGTCACGCCCGGGCATCCGAGCTTGTGCCGCTCTGTCTGATGTTTCACGACATCGACCGACCTGTGCGTGGATGGCATCACATGACGAGGTTTGCCGCCATGGGATATGCCGTGCTTGCGCTGGACGATGAGGCGATTGGATCCAGCGAGCTGCAGCAGGGGATTGCCTCTTCTGCTTTTGTCAAGCGCGTCCGTTGGGGTTGCGCGATGGCGAAGGTGGCGCGCAATCTTGATGGCGTGGACCCCGACCGCATCTTTGCATGGGGCGAGGGCCTTGGCGGCGGAGTCGCGCTGGCGGTTTCTGCTCTGGACGAGCGGGGCCTCGCCTGCACGGCAGTTGCCAATCCAATTCCCGGTGGCCTCGAGGCGTTGTCGTCTCGGGTGCGTGGATCGGTGCTCATGGGCACATCGCTCATGGATGTCGTGAGCGATCCCAAGGGCCAGTTTGCCGTATTCAACGGTCTTGAGTGTGACCGGAGGCATATCATCTATGCCAAATACGCTCATGAGCGCATCAATGCGTTCGAAAACGAAGTCATCGACTTCTTTAACCAAACGTTCTACCCGTGTTCTTTGGCCTAGACGGCCTGGACACTGCCAACAAGAGTGGGTGGCATAGGGCCGCCCGCCAGACAACTAAGGAGATTCTTGTGGCAACTCAGAAATTCACCGGCGTTATCCCTCCCGTCGTTGTTCCCGATACCGAAGATCACCAGCTCGATGTTGTCTCCTTTGAGCGCAGCATCAACCGCATGATCGATGCCGGCGTCGATGGCCTGTTCTTCCTGGGATCCTCGGGCGAGGTCGTCTTCTCCACCGACGAGCGCCGTCGCCAGATTATCGCCGAGGCCGTGCGCATCGTCGACCACCGCGTGCCTGTTCTGGTCGGCATCATCGATACCGAGACCGAGCGCATGATTGAGCACGGTAAGGTCGCTCAGGAGCTGGGCGCCGATGCCCTCGTCGCCACCTGCCCGTTCTATGCCCTGCAGGGCATGACCGAGGTCGAGGAGCACTTCCGCATTCTGCACGAGGAGCTCGATCTGCCCATCTTTGCCTATGACATTCCCGTGTGCGTTCACACCAAGCTCCCCTGGAAGCTCCTTGCCAAGCTCGGCGCCGAGGGCGTCCTTGCTGGCGTCAAGGATTCCTCGGGTGATGACATCTCGTTCCGCTACCTCGTTCAGGAGAACGAGAAGAATGGCCATCCGATGAGCATCCTCACCGGTCACGAGGTCGTTGTCGACGGCGCTTACCTCGGTGGCGCCGACGGCTCTGTCCCGGGCCTTGCCAACGTTGAGCCCGAGGGCTACGTGCGCCAGTGGAAGGCCGCTCAGGCCGGCGACTGGGCTACCGTCAAGGCCGAGCAGGATCGCCTCAATGAGATTTCGCACATCTGGGACGTCACCTCGGGCGTCCAGGGCTATGCCGGTGGCGTCGGCGCCTTCAAGACCGCTATGAACCTCATGGGTATCTTCGACAGCCCGACCATGCCGCGCCCGGTGAAGGCCATGACCGGCGAGAACGTCGAGGCGATTAGGAAGGTCCTCCAGGACAACGGTCTCCTGTAAAGCTTTCCCAGGCACCCGATCTGGGGGCTCAAGCGGTCGAGCGTGACCCATTAGGTCAACGCCCGACCGCTTTCACCCCAACCTAAGGCACCCGAGAAACCTTTACCATGCTGCGGCAATAACACCGCCTTCATTTCCTGTAGTTGTTTATATCTCCGAAGGAGAGCGACATGGAGAACAAGTACGTCTGTTCTGTCGATATCGGCGGAACTAAGATCGCGACTGCCATCATGGAGTACCCGGCTGACGGTAGTGTGCCCCATCCCGTTTTTGAGGCCGAGGTTCCCACCGAGGCCCAAGAGGGCGGCGAGGCCGTCTTCCAGCGTATCGAGGCGTCCATCAAGGCTGCTCTCGAGGCGAATCCCGATGTCGAGGTCCTTGGCGTCGGTATCGGTGCCGCCGGCGTCGTCGATCCCAAGACGGGCGCCATCGCGTATGCCAATGAGATCATGCCCGGCTGGTCCGGCGTTCAGTTGGGGCCGCGTCTGCGCGAGGATCTCGGTCTTCCCGTTGCCGTTGTAGGCGACGTGCAGGCTCATGCTCTGGGCGAGGCCCACTGGGGCGTCGGCAAGGGCAAGTTCTCCGTCTTGTGTCTTGGCATCGGTACGGGCATCGGCGGAGCATATGTCGAGAACGGCCGCGTGATGCAGGGCTTCCATGGTGCTGCTGGCCATATGGGCCACATCGAGTGTTCGGCTGCCGCCGGCATTCCCTGCGCCTGCGGGCGTTCCGGCCATCTGGAGTCGGTTGCTTCGGGCACTTCCATTGGTCGAATGTACGATGAGCGTTTTGGCCGCGTCGACCCCAGTCGTCCTTCGGTCGGTCGCGATGTGAACGACCTGTGCCGTGCGGGCGACGCAAAGGCGACCGAGGTCATCCATGACGCCGGCTTTGCGCTGGGGGCCAGCTTGGGCTCGCTCGCTAACATCCTGGACCCTGAGGTCATCGTGCTTTCGGGCGGCGTAATTCATCAGGGTCCCGATTGGCGTTCGCAGACGTGGAAGGATTCGGTGCACGAGGGCTATGCCAGCCAGGCGCTCGATCCGCTCCAGGACACACCGATTCTCATCGGGTCTCTGGAGGGCGATGCTCCGCTCATCGGTGCCGCCGAGCATCTTCTTGCCTCGTTAAAGTAAACGTATCTGCTGTAGGAGCCTCCCGAGACAACGCGCCTCGGGAGGCTGTTCTGAGAAAGGTTGCAGCCTTATGACCGTCGATCCTTTGATTCAATCCCTGAAGGGTAAGCTCGTCGTGAGCGTTCAGGCGTATATGGGCGAGCCGCTTCGTACGCCCGAGACCATGGCTCAAATGTCTCGCGCTTGCGAACTCGGCGGCGCCGCCGCCATTCGCTGCCAGGGCCTTGCCGACATTTCCGCCATTAAGGGTCGCTGTGAGGTTCCTGTTATCGGCCTGTGGAAGGATGGACACGAGGGCGTCTACATCACGCCGACGCTGCGTCACGCCCGCGCCTGCGTTGCTGCCGGTGCCGATATCGTGGCGATCGACGCCACCGATCGTCCGCGCCCCGATGGCAAGACGGTCGAGGATACCTTCCGTCCGCTGCACGAGGAGGGTGTGCTCCTGATGGCGGATTGTGCCACCATCGAGGACATTCGCCGTGCGGTTGATATGGGCTTCGACCTGGTATCCACCACGCTCTCTCACGGCGTCGCCGCCATCGACTGCACCATGGCCGATGGCCCCGACCTGCCGCTCCTGCGTCAGGCGACCGAGGAATTCCCCGGCCTTCCCATCATTTGCGAGGGTCGCGTGCATACGCCCGAGGAGGCTCGCGCCGCGATCGATGCTGGCGCCTGGGCCGTTGTCGTCGGCACCGCCATCACGCACCCCACGAGTATTACAAGTTGGTTCAAGGCTGCGCTTGAGGCGTAAGACAGGCCTCGTATCCGCTCGGGGCGGTATACTCAATAAAGGCAATTGACCGCGCGGGATCCGGGTTGCTGGGTCCCGCGCTTGTTTTCGGGAGGCAGCACATGCAAAAGGGAGATGCCATGGATGCGGCGGAGCGCTCGGAGCGCATCCCCGATATCGTCATCATCACCGGAATGTCCGGATCGGGCCGCACGCAGGCCATGCACGTGTTCGAGGACATGGGCTATTTTTGCATCGATAACCTGCCTCCGCGTCTGATCGCCCAGCTTGCCGAGCTCGTCGGCATCAATACGGGCGTGGGCAGGCATCTCGCCGTCACCTGCGATTTGCGTAGCCAGGGCTTGTTCGATGAGCTGCTCGATGCAGTCGCCGCGCTCGAAGAGCGAGAGATGAGCTGCGACATCGTGTTCCTGGAGGCTTCTGACGAGGTACTGATTCGTCGCTACAGCGAAAATCGCCGCCGTCATCCCATTGCCAAGCCGGGGGAGACTACGGCCGATGCGATTCAGCGCGAGCGCCTGCAGCTGCAGGGTGTGCGCGATCGAGCCGATATGATCATCGACACGAGCCGCCTACGCACCTCTGCGCTGCGCAACAAATTGCGCATGGCGTTCTCCGAGTTGTCCGACCAGCAGCTCATGGACGTTCACGTGTTCTCGTTTGGCTTTAAGCACGGTATGCCCGTCGAGGCGGACATTATGATCGACGTTCGCTTCCTGCCCAATCCGTTCTACGATCCCGAGATGCGCACCATGACCGGTCTCGATAAGAAAGTCTCCGACTTTGTTCTGGACCATCCCAAGACGCAGGAGTTCTGGAAGGCCTGGACGCAGCTGCTCGATACGGTCATGCCCGGTTATATCGCAGAGGGCAAGCCGCAGCTTTCTATTGCCATCGGTTGCACGGGCGGTCAGCACCGCAGCGTTGCCATCGCCGAGGCCACGGCCCGTTACCTGGAAGGCGCCCAGTATCACGTGAGCATCTCCCACCGCGACCTGTCGCGCGCCAACACGAAGGCATAGGCCTGCATGTCGTTTACCGCTGAGGTGCGCGACGAGCTTGCGCGCTGCGAACCCGAATGTGAATACTGCGATTTGTCGACGCTTGCCGCCCTGACGCGTGTGAGCGGTACGCTTTCGTTGGCCGGCTCCGGGCGGTATCGTTTGACGGTCGCGACCGAGACGGGAGCCGTCGCGCGCACGATGATCACGCTGACGCATCGCATCCTTAAGCTCAAAACGGAATTCACCGTTCGTAAATCGGTCTTGCATAAGGTCCGTAACTATCTCATTACCCTGCCCGATCAACCCGACCTGGACAAGGCTCTGGTGCTGCTGGGCATTCTAGACCGCAGGGGAGGGCTCGTTGCTGGTGTTCCCCGACACATCGTTGCCCGTCCCTGCTGCAGGCTTGCCTACATCCGCGGCGCGCTCATCGCGGGCGGCTTCGTGGCCGATCCACGCGGCGATTTTCATTTGGAGATCGCGGTGCAGGGCGAGCAATATGCCAAGGGGCTTTGCGACCTGTTGGGGCAGATTGGGGTCCATGCTCGTGTTAATGCGCGGCGGGGGTCATATGCCGTGTACATTAAGAGCGCCGAGGAAATCGAGCATTTATTAAAGCTGATTGGTGCCAAGCGCAGCGTTGCCGAGATTGAGGAGGCGCGCGCGGTCAAGTTGGTTAAGAACGATGTGAACCGTCGCGTGAACGCCGAGCTCGCCAACCAGACCAGAAGCGCCGGTGCTGCCCAACATCAGCTTGCGCTTATCGATGAGCTCGAGCAGCGCGGCCTTCGCGATGCGCTTCCGGATGCCTTGGCGGTCTTTTGCGACCTGCGCGAGCGCTATCCCGATCTGTCGCTGCGTGATTTAGGGGAGATGGCTGACCCTCCCTTGTCGAAGTCGGCCCTCTACCATCGAGTTTTGAGGCTTGAAAAGCTCATTGAAGCAAACGGGTAGTTTAAAGTATC
>CABUDZ010000093.1 GCA_902490445.1 uncultured Collinsella sp. | reverse complement strand
GCTTATGAATACCCCTTTTGAACAATTGAGTTAATCAACCACGCTGGTCGGAAGCCGTTTTTTGGCACCTCAAACCCCACTGCAACGACAAGCGCGGCCAAGCGTTTTAAAAAATGCCAACTTTTCTGTTTGCACTTTGCGGTTCCTCGTGTATACTGACTTTCGCATTTAACGGAGAGTTGTCCGAGTGGCCGAAGGAGCACGATTGGAAATCGTGTAGGCGTCAAAAGCGTCTCCAGGGTTCAAATCCCTGACTCTCCGCCAGTTAATTCCAAAGCAGGCCTTCGAGCCTGCTTTGTTTTTACCCCACGCGGAGGGGTGGCAGAGTGGTTGAATGCGGCGGTCTCGAAAACCGTTTGGCCTGTATAAGGTCACGAGGGTTCGAATCCCTCCTCCTCCGCCATTTTGGTTGAGAAAGCTCCCGAAAACGGGGGCTTTTTTGTTTAGAGTCCCTTACAAGCAAATACGGCGGAGGAGGAGGGATTCGAACGCGCCAGTGGCGCGTTTTTAGCGCAGCGCGGTCGGCGCAAGCCGACCGAATAAATTTTGAGCGGAGCTCAAAATTTAGACATCCCTCCTCTTCAACCCACACCCCCATCACGTTCAATCCCAACCCAACATCCCAAACATGTACATCACCCTCCAAAGATGTCAAAAAATGTCGTTTTTGGAGGGTGGTGTACACGTTTGTATATGACACACGCCGTGCATGAGTCGGCTTACTCGCATTCGGTATATTTCCCCACCTCAACGGACATAAGAGTTGGGTATCGACTCAGAGCGAGAGGTCCCCAATGGATACCCCTGTTCTCATTTCGCATAAAACTGCATGGCTCGTCCATCACGCGCCGCAAGGCCGGGTTCAAGCGGTCGCGCAACACGACTACCAGATAGGCGCAAGAGGTCTCTCCACCCAGCAACGCATCGCGCGCATACGACAGGCCCTCACCGACTGCGGCATTCCGCCCGATATGTTCAAGACTATCGATATCTCCGTAGTGTTTGCTTTCGAGCGAATTCGCACCAACGGCGTCACTTGCCATGTTCTCGGCCAAAGCCTACCCTATGGCCATATTGACGAGCTTACGCCCGGCATCTTTATCACCGACGAAGCCTTCACCTTCGTGCTCGCCGCCGAGTGGATGGATAGAATCGAATACCTCGAGTATGGCTACGAAGTTTGCGGCGACTATCGCATGGGCCTTAATCCCTCTGACCCTTATACCGAGCAACCAGCAACCACCTCCAAGGACGAAATTGTCGAACTGCTCGATCAACACCCTGGCAAACCCGGTGCCACACGCGCGCGACTCGCGCTCAGACATGTCTACGACCACTCGGTCTCGCCTATGGAGGCTGCATCGGCAATCGCACTTTCACTTCCAACAAGCGAAGGCGGCGTTGGCATTCGAGGCATCGAGCTCAACCGACCGCTCGAGATCCCTCAACGTCTTTGGCATTGCACCAAAGCCCGAACACTCAAAATCGATGCCCTCATTACCTATAAGCGCAGAGAGCTCGGCATCGAATATAAGGGTGGCTTTCACGACGAGACTGGCCGTAAGGGAGCAGATGCGGAACGCGAAGCTGTGCTCGCCCAAATGGGTTATCGCATTGTCACACTCACCTCAGCGCAATTTGCCAGTCAACTCGCTTTTCACCGTGCCATGAACAATATCCGCGAAGCACTCGGTATGCCCCGCTGCACGGATGCCGAGTATCAGCGAAAGCAAAACGAACTGCGAAAGGCACTTATCCGCAACTGGAAGGGCACGAAGGACATAGAGACGCCCTCCGAGTAACGTCGCCCGCTCGGCGCGCGCCAAAACATGTACATCATCCGCCAAAAACGACATTTTTCGACATCTTTGGAGGCTGGTATACATGTTTGGAACCTATGACCGCACCCAACCCCTACCGTTTGCCGAGCAATAGGGTCGCAATCGCCGCCAACCATGTACTATGTACGGGCATTGTCCAAACCTGCAACTCAAAGGATTCCATCTTGCCCGTCGTCGCCGCTATGACCGTTACCTCACACGCCACGGATGCCATGGTCGCCATCCCGTTTTGGCTCGAAATGTTCGCCGTCGTCGCGGCTTCAATCTCGGGCGTGTTGGTCGCGCGCGAGCACAAACTCGACCTGGTGGGTGCAGTTGCGCTCGCCGTGGTCTGTGGCTTGGGCGGCGGTCTTTTACGCGACATGACGCTGCAGGTGGGCAACGTCTACATCCTCAACCAGCCAATGGCGCTGCCGCTTTCCATTGCCACGGCAGCCATCATCTATATTTTCCCGGCAATCGTCGACAAGCCCGAAAAACTCATTCCCCTGCTCGACATCATCTCGGTCGGCATCTACGCCGCCACTGGAGCAGACAAGGCGCTGGTCTACGGCTTTGCGCCGGCGGTGTGCATCATGATGGGCTTTTTCACCGCGGTGGGCGGTGGCATGTTGCGCGACGGCTTTATGGGCGTGGTTCCGGGCATTTTCCAACGTACTAACTTTTATGCCATCGCCGCCATCGCCGGATCGACAAGCTATGTGTGTCTCGTTATGAGCGGCATCATGAGCAATGTCGCCGCGCTGGTCGTATGCGTTGTCGTGACCATGGGTCTGCGCTGGCTCTCGCTGCGCTTTGACATCAAAAGCCCCACCGAAGAGGACATCGCGCGCTTTTTGCACCGCAAAAAGTAGATTGCGCGGGCTCATCCTTCGAAATACAACCGAGAGGTTCTTTTAGAGCGCCCACGCGTTGGGTACCCTGTTAGATGCATATCGAGCATCTAACGAAGGATTCACTATGCCCCGCAATCAATTCCCGTCGACCCAGCGCTGTAAAGCGTGGGGCCGCATCACCATCCTATTCGCACTCATCGCGCTGGCGATCACCGCGCTTCCCACGGCGTCGTTCGCCGGCACAGACACCGCAGGCAACGTACTTGCGACCGACAATGACGCCAATTCGTCCGGCGTCGAAGGTGACCTGTACTGGGCAGGTCAGGCCCTCAACTTGGACGATGCGTCCATCGGCCGCGACATAATTGCAGCAGGCGAGAGCCTCTCCATCCGCGACTGCACGGTGGGCGGCGCCGTCCGCTTGGCGGCGCGCACCATCGACATTGCCAAGACTACGGTTGATGGCAGCGTGACCGTTGCCGGCCAGCATGTCGTGCTCAATTCCGACAGCACCGCCAACTGTTTCTATGCGATAGGCGAGACGGTTGCCCTGCGCGGCTCTACCAAGTCGGCAGCGCTTGCGGGCGATACGGTGACTATCGATGGCACCGTCGAGGGCGATGTCGAGGTTTGGGCCGATAAGCTCATCCTGGGCAAGAACGCCCACATCACCGGCACCGTGAACGCGCACGTCTCCGAGGACCCCGAGCGCGCCGCGGGAGCCGAGGTCGGTGCGCTCAAGATCGACCGCACCGAGAACGAAGATACTTCCACCGTTAACGATGTCATCGGCGGTATCGTCGCCGCGGCGCTTTCCACCTGCTTTGTCGCCCTACTGCTCGAACTCGTCTTTCCGCGCGCAACCGCCAGCGCCGCCGGCATGCTCCACCAGCGCCCCATGCCCCTGTGGGTGAGCGGTCTTCTGGGCACGATTGCTATCGTCCCCGCCGTCCTACTGCTAATTATCTCTATCGCTGGTCTGTCGCTTGCCGGAGCCCTCATGTGCGGTGTTATTGGCATCGCGTTGGTGTCGAGCGCCTTTGCGGGGTGCGCGATCGCCCGCATGGTCGGACACAACCAGAACCGCTACGCCATGGCAGCCGCGGGCGGCGTGGCCGCGGGCGCGCTTACGGCAATCCCCCTCGTAGGCGATTTCATCAGCGGCGTGGCCTTTGTCTTCACGCTCGGCTATGTTATCCAGATCATCTGGCGCAACGCTCACCTCAAGTCGCAACAGCCGGCTAATACGCCGGAACTCCCCACCGCCTAGCCGCCAACCACCACAAAGGGGACAGGCACCTTTGTGGTGGTGCAAGCGAACCTGTCCCCCTTGCACCAAAAAGGGCGCCGACCATCGCGGTCGACGCCCTTTCTTATTGGCGGTTATAAGCCCCAGCGCTTATTTGTTGACCTGGCCGGCGCGGACGGCAGCCTTCTTGCGGTCGGTGGCATTGAGCAGACGCTTGCGCAGGCGAATATTCTTGGGAGTGATCTCCACCAGCTCGTCATCGGCGATGTACTCCAGCGCCTCCTCCAGCGAGAAGGTGCGGGGCGGCACCAGCTGCACGGAAATATCGGAGGTCGAGGAACGCTGGTTGCCCAGGTTCTTGGTACGGGCGATGTTGACGACCATGTCGCCGGCCTTGCTGCGCTCGCCCACGATCATGCCCTCGTAGCACTCGGTGCCCGGCTCAACAAACAGCTGGCCGCGCTCCTGCAGCGTGCCCAGGGCATAGGCAACGGCCTTCTCGGTGGTCATGGAGATCATGGCACCGTTCTGACGGTTGCCGATCTCGCCGGCGTAGGGACCGTACTCCAGGAAGGTGTGGTAGAACACGCCCTCGCCGTGGGTGACGTTCATGATGCGGTTCTTAAGGCCCATGATGCCACGCGTCGGGATCTTGAACTCAAGGTGCGTCACGATGCCCGAGGTATCCATGCTCGTCATGATGCCGCCGGAGGTGCCGAAGACCTCAACGACCTTGCCCGAGTACTCGTCCGGGCATTCGACGACGGCCTGCTCGACGGGCTCCAGCTTGTTGCCGTTCTCGTCCTTCTTAAACAGAACGCGGGGACGACCGACCTGGAACTCAAAGCCCTCGCGGCGCATGGACTCCATCAGAACGGACAGGTGCAGGATGCCGCGGCCCGAGACCTCGACGCCGCTCTTGTCCTCGAGCTCCTCGATCTTCATGGTCACGTTGTTCTCGGCCTCGTTGAACAGGCGCTCCTTAAGCTGACGGGCGCCCACGATGTCGCCGTCGCGACCGACGAGCGGGGAGGTCGAGGCCTCAAAGACGATAGACAGGGTCGGCGGGTCGATCTCGATGGGTTCGAGCTCGACGGGGTTCTCGGGATCGGTGTAGACATCGCCGATATCGGTGCGGTCGATGCCCACGACGGCGGCGATGTCGCCGGCGCCGACTTCCTGGCACTCGGTACGGCCCAGGTAGTCGAAGGTAAAGAGCTGCTTGACGGTAGCGGTGGCGCTGGAACCGTCGTTCTTAACGACCAGGATCTGGTCGCCCTGGTGGATGGTGCCGGAGTACACGCGACCGATACCGATACGGCCGACAAAGTTGGAGTGGTCGATGGTCACGCACTGCATGGCCAGCGGGGCGTTCTCGTCAACCTCGGGCGCGGGCATGTCGTCGATGATCATATCGAGCAGCGGATACATGTCCATGTTGCCGTCGTTGGGGTCAAGGCGGGCAAAGCCATTCATGGCGCTGGCGTAGACCACGTGCTCCATGGCAAACTCGAGCTGGTCGTCGGTGGCACCCAAGTCGGCCATGAGGTCCAGGCAGTCGTTGTAGGCCTTCTCGGGGTTGGCGCCCGGACGATCGATCTTGTTGATAACGATCATGATCTTAAGGCCGGTGTCGATAGCGTGACGCAGCACGAAGCGGGTCTGGGGCATGGGGCCCTCAAAAGCGTCGACCAGCAGCAGGGCGCCATCGGCCATACGCAGCACGCGCTCGACCTCGCCGCCAAAGTCGGCGTGGCCCGGGGTGTCGATGACGTTGATCTTGACATCCTTGTACTCGATAGAGATGTTCTTGGCGAGAATCGTAATGCCGCGCTCGCGCTCCTGGTCGTTAGAGTCCAGGACGCGGTCCTCGACCTGCTGGTTAGCACGGAAGGCGTCCGTGGCACGCAGGAGCTTGTCGACCATCGTCGTCTTGCCGTGGTCGACGTGGGCGATGATGGCGATGTTCCTCAGATTGTCTACGCGCATGTAGTTCCCCTATCTTCTATCTATATACAAACGGCATGCGTATGCGACCCGCCCAGCAACACAACGCTCAGCGGGAATATTGAGCCTTTTACCGAAAACTCGTTTATTTTAGCGATTTTAGATAAGAGGGGTTTCCTCACCTGCAGGTTCAGGGTCGCTCCACATAAAACCATCGCCGGCGCCCATGCCCTCATACAGCACATATGCCGAAAAACCGCTCTCGAGCGCCGTCTCAAAGAAACTCACGAGTAGAGCGTCGTGGTAGCCGCCGTCAATCTCGACACAACCGGTGTAGCCGATGGCATAGCGGGCGATGCGGCCCAGGCCCTCGTCCTTAAGACCCATCTTGTGCTCGGAGATAAAGTTGGTGGCCGCCTCGAGGCACGCCTCTTCGCCGTCCTCATCGAGCGCCGCCAGATATCGGTTGGAAGCAGCGTCCTCGATCGCCACAACTACGCCCGGATTCTCGCCGGCGGCAAGGTCGTCCAAGAACGCACCAATCAGGTCACACACCATGGCGTCGAGCTCGGCGGAGACGTTACCGGCGTCCTGCATATCCTGTGCCATCTTTAGACCTTCCCATCGAGTCCGGCGTCGTTACAGTTCTTGTGCCTCGGCAGCAATCTTGGCGGCAGCGTCGCGGGCGCGCATCATATCCATCGCGCGCTTGTCGAGTACCTTGATCTGGTTGGTCAGCATTACTGCATCGACCACACCCCAGATTACCAAGCCTGTTGAAATCGAAAACCCAAGCGCACCAACTGTACCACGAAGGCGCGAGCAGATTGCCGCGACAAGGGCGGAGACGACAACCATCTTGATAAACGAGCCGCGGCGCTCGCGAAGCGTGCGGGCCTGCGTCACATAGGCAATGCGAGCCGCCTCAGAAGCCTCCGAGCGCATCTGGGCCTCGCGCGCAATGGCCGCCGCTTCAGCCGATACGCGGGTACCCATCAGCGACCTCTCCGCTCGCGTGCCAGACATTTAGAAGTCATCGGGGGAGAGCGTATGGACGAACTCGTCGAACTTCTCGAACTCCTGCTCGTCGTCGACTTCCTCGGCGTGGGTGGAAACAGTGCCCAGGCGATTCATGATGTCGTCCTCCACAAACATGGGAGCATTGCTGCGCACGGCAAGGGCGATGGCATCGCTGGGGCGGGCATCGATCTTGCGCTCGTCACCATCGGCCAGTACGACAATCGTCGCGTAAAACACCGGCGGCTCGGCGCGAACGATCTCGATGCGCTCGAGTTTGGCGCCCAAGGCGTCAACGGTATCGAGCAACAGGTCATGGGTAATCGGGCGCTCGGCGCGACCGCTATCGATGCCGCGGCTGATGGCAGCAGCTTCAAACGAACCAGTCTGAATGGAAAGGGAACGCAGCGGCGCGGGCGAGTCCGATTTGCTGCAGCGCTCGCGAAGCACGATAAGCGATGGCACGGGACCGGCGGCCATGACGATGGTCTCTATGTCGACACGAACCATGGAACACCTCCGGTACGTAGCGGTTAACACGCGGCAGCCCGCCGCATTGAATAGCTATACTACCCAAACTTTCGCACAGCACACAAAATCAAAGTAGTCTTTTTGGGACGGGGCTCTTTTGACTACTCCAGCAGGTAAGAAAAAAGCCCCGAGGAAACCCTCGAGGCTCTTCACAGTTTTGATGGTGGACCTGACAAGATTCGAACTTGTGACCTCCCGGTTATCAGCCGGACGCTC
>CABUDZ010000092.1 GCA_902490445.1 uncultured Collinsella sp. | reverse complement strand
TCGATTGAGCGCGTGGCGCGCGCAGGCGAATGGCTCGGCAGCTTTGAGCCCGACGAGGCCGCCTTTGAGGGCTTTATTGTGAGCTGCGTGAGCGGCATGGACGCACCGGTGAAGCCCTACGCGCTCACCAAGCGGCGCAACACGACCTACCTGGCCGGACTCGATCCGCATGCGCGCGAGAAGCGCCGCGCCCAGATGCTCGCCGCCACGCCCGCTGAGCTGCGCTCGCTCGGCGCCGACGTGACGCGTATCGCGACCGAGTCACCGACCTGCGTCTTTGGCGGCCGTGACGTCATCGCCAAGAGCAACGCCAACTTCAACATAGTCGACCTGCTCGCCTAACCACAGCAAGCAAAACCACTACAAAGGGGACAGGCCCCTTTGTAGTGGTTCGAACACTTGTTCTATACGTACACATGTTCTATAGTATGGGTGATTGCATCGGATCCAAATTGCAACTAGAATATAGTTGCAGAATGTGAGGCGGGATGACTCGAGCCGATAAACTCATCGCCCAACTGTTTAGCTGCCCTTCGACGTATCGGTATGCCGATTTTTTAAAAGTCATGGCCTCATATGGCTTTGAAATGGACAGCAAAGGCAAGACATCCGGATCGCGCATTCGCTTCTACAGGCCCTCAGATGGCAGGATGTTCGTGATGCACGCGCCTCATCCATCTGACGAATTGACAGCGGGGACAATTCGAAACATCGTTCGATTTCTGCAGGATGTCGGAGGCAGTCATGAGTAACGTTTTGGCATACAAGGGCTATTTCGCCCCAGTCGAGTTCGATGCCGAGCAGCATGTACTAACAGGTATGGTCGCCGGCATTAGGGACGCAATTGTATTTGAAGGCTCCAAGGCTGAAGAAGTGGAGCAATGCTTCCACGACGCCGTCGACGATTACCTTGAGTTTTGTGCCGAAAAGGGCAAGGAACCAGAGCGGGCTTTTAAGGGCTCGTTCAATGTGAGAACAGGCTCCGAGCTTCACAAGCAGGCAGCACTGGCGGCGGCAAAGAAGGGCGAGTCACTCAATAAGTTTGTGACCGAAGCAATCGCCGCGGCGTTATAGCGTTAACGCATGGGCCAAAACCACCACAAAGGGGACAGGCACCTTTGTGGTGGTTTCGACATTTGCCCAGATAAAACCTGCCAAAATAAACCTGTCCCTTTTTGGTAGGTTTGGGAGAGGAAGCCGGGATGGACAAGGCTGAGTTGCGGCGGGCGGTGATTGCTCGGCGCGATGCTCTTGATTTGGACTTGCGGGCGGCGAAGTCTGCTGATATCTGTGCGCGGCTGGTTGAGCTGCTGGGCCGCTTGGATGCCGCGGCGCCGCACACCGTTGCCGTCTATGCCGCGATGGGTTCCGAAGTCGACTCAGCCGCGTTTGCCGCAGCTGCCTCCAAACGTGGCTGGCGCGTGGCCTATCCGTGCATGCTCTCGGCAACAGACGCCGCAGCTTGTGGCCAGCGCATGTGTATGCGGGCAGTTGCTGCCGGCGACGCGGACGCGGCTACGTTTATCGCCCACCCCACGCGGGCCTTTGCGGCCACGGACATCGACAGCAGCCGCTTCCCTATCGTGCCTGCCGAAGCTCTCGACATGATCGTCGTGCCGCTCGTAGCATTCGACCGCACCGGCACGCGCCTAGGCTACGGCGGCGGCTGCTATGACCGCTACCTGCCCATGCTCTCGCCCGTATGTCAAATCGTCGGCATCGCCTTTGACGAACAGCGCGTCGACCACATCCCCACCGACGCCCACGATCTGCCGCTGCCCCACATCATCAGCGCCTAACCGCTGCCACATCAACCACGGCTACAGCGGCATCATCGCAGCCTAGTGCTCCTCGCCGGCGCGTGCTAGGTCGTAGGGCGTGGTTTGATAGACGTAGTAGTTGAGCCAGTTGGTGTAGAACAGCTGAGCCTGGCTGCGCCAGACGTTTCGCGGCTCGGCGGTGGGGTCGTCGCCCGGAAAGTAATGCGCCGGCACCTGAGGGTTGAGCCCGCGCTTCACGTCGCGCTCGTACTCCAGGCGCAGCGTGTCGGTATCGTACTCGGGGTGGCCAAATACAAAAAAGCGACGGCTGTCGGTCGACTTGACAATGTACAGGCCAACCTCGTCGGACACGGCCACGACCTCAAGCTGCGGCTCGGCCTCCACGTCCTCGCGGCGCACATCGGTGTTGCGCGAATGCACGGCATAGAAACGGTCATCAAAGCCGCGGACCAGCGGGCTTTGCGGCTTCACCAGATAATGCTCAAATACGCCGCTCGCCTTTGCCGGCAGGTCGTACTTCTGGATACCGTAATGATGGTACAGGCCGGCCTGCGCGCCCCAACAAATGTGCAGCGTAGAGTGCACGTGCGTGGTGGACCAATCCATGATCTGGCAGAGCTCGGGCCAGTAGTCGACCTCCTCGAACGGCATCTGCTCCACCGGCGCGCCCGTGATAATCAGGCCGTCGTAGTGGATGTCGCGGATGTCGTCGAACGTGCGATAGAACGTCTCCAGGTGGCCGGCGCTCACGTGCGTGGCCTCGTGCGTCTTGGTACGCAGCAGGTCCACCTCCACCTGCAGCGGCGTGTTGGAGAGCTTGCGCATGATCTGCGTCTCGGTGGCGATCTTGGTGGGCATGAGGTTGAGGATGAGCACGCGCAGCGGACGAATGTCCTGGTGCAGTGCGCGGTACTCGGTCATGACAAAGATGTTCTCGCTCTCGAGCTGCGCGGCAGCAGGGAGGGCGTCGGGAATGCGAATGGGCATGGATGCTCCTTACGAGTCAGTTGCAGTTATGGTACAACGACCGGCCCCATCCGCGCGAGCACATCGCCCAGCGATGCCGTCAGCGGCCCAAATCACTCCAAAAGTAAAGATTACGGCATGTCCCAAAAATCTGTGGCGCTTTAGCCTAGCAAAGTGGCAACAGGACGTTACAATGGTTCGACGCGAAAAACTCGGCCGAAAGGATACATATATGTATCAGACGCGTAAGATCGGTGTGGTCGGCCAGGGCCACGTAGGAGCACATGTCGCCAACAGCCTGCTCATGCAGGGCATTGCCGATGAGCTGTACCTGTGCGATATCAACGAGGCCAAGGTGACGTCCGAGGTCCAGGACCTGCGCGACTCCCTCTCGTTTGTCCCGTATAACACCAAGATCGTCAACTGCTACGACCACTACGAGGAGCTGGCCTGCTGTGACGTCATCGTCAACGCCGCCGGCAAGGTCGCGCTGGCCGCCGGTAACCGCGACGGCGAGCTGTTCTTTACCACCGACGCCGCGCGCACCTTTGCCAAGCGCATTGTCGACGCCGGCTTCGACGGCATCTTCGTCTCCATCTCCAACCCCTGCGACGTCGTGTGCACCGAGCTGTGGCACCTGACCGGCTACGATCCCAAGAAGATCATCGGCTCGGGCTGCGGCCTGGACTCCGCCCGCCTGCGCACCGAGATCTCCAAGAAGGTCGGCGTGAGCCCCAAGTCCATCGACGCCTACATGATCGGCGAGCACGGCTTTAGCCAGCTTGCCGCCTTTAAGGCCGCAACCATCGCCGGCAAAAACCTCAACGAGCTTCAGGCCGAGAACCCCGACAAGTACGCCTTTGACCACATGGAGGTCGAGGAGCTCGCGCGTAAGGGCGGCTATGTGACCTACCAGGGCAAGCAGTGCACCGAATACGCCGTCGCCAACTCCGCCGCGCGCGTCTGCGCCGCCGTGCTGCACAACGAGCACGCCGTGCTTTCCGCTTCCACGCTCATGACCGGCCAGTATGGCGAGGAGGGTATCTTTACCTCCCTGCCGTGCGTGATCGGTGCCGAGGGCGTCGAGGAGGTCTACACGCTCGACCTGTCCGAGTACGAGCTCGAGGGCTTCCACAAGAGCTGCCAGCACATCCGCGACAACATCGCCCAGCTCGACTGGTGGGATGCCGAGGCCTACGACGCAAAGTAGGCCGCTGGCTGCCGCAACCTTGCGAATCTAAGCGCGATACTAAGCGGGCCGCGCCGGAAATCCCCGGCGCGGCCCGCTTTTTTGACTCACGCAGTGCCCTTGCGAATCGAAGGTGAATATTTTTCCGCGAAGTGAACGAGCAAAAACGAGCCCCCGAAGCATCGGCACTTTTCAGACGCCGTTTCCTGCGGTTTCGCCGAGTTTTTCCTGCAGTTTTGGCGTCAAAAAGTGTGGATGCTTCGGGGGTCCAAAATAGGTCGTTCACTTCGCGGAAAAGTATTCACCTTCGTTTTCGCGCAGACACGAATCCGGCCGCCACAATGCAAAACGGGGCCCGCGCGCAGCACAGACCCCGTCAAAAAAGATAATTCCCGGTGCCTAGTACTGCTCGATGCCCATGTAGCGACGAACCTCGGGGCTGTGGTCGAACACCTTTCCGCGGGCGGCGCGCAGCTCGCAGCTCATGTTGTAGAAGAAGATCGGCTCCAGGAACGAACGCACGCTGGCGGGTACCTCGCCCACGCCGTACTCGAGCGCATCGAGCACCATGACCGTATCGGTGTGCGTGTTGAGGAACGCGAGCGCGCGCTCCTCCATGGGGCGGCACTCGCCCGATCCGAGCTGCACAAAGTAGAACACGCCGGGCTCGGTGGCCTCAAACGGGCCGTGGAAATACTCGCCGGAGTGAATATAGCAGCAGTGCTGCCACTGCATCTCCATGAGCGAGCAGATGGCCATGGCGTAGGTCTGGCTAAAGTTGGGGCCGGATCCCAGGATGTAGAAGAACTTGTGCTGCTGGCAGAGCTCGGCAAAGCGATCGCCCAGCTCGGCATTGACCTTCTCACGGGCAGCGGGCAACAGCGCATCCATCTGCTTAAGGCCGGCGTACATATCGGCGAGCGCCTCGTAACCCTCCTGCTGGTCGAGCAGCTCGGCAGCCATCAGGACGCCGATACCCTGCGGTACCTCGGCCTGCGACACGCCCTCGCCCCAGGGGTAGACCCAGGTGGTCCATTTGCCGTTGTCGATCTTGGAGCCCTCGCAATCGGTCATGGCGATGACCTCGGCGCCGGCAGCCAACGCCATCTCGCAGCCGTCAACGACCTCCTGCGTGTTGCCGCTGTGGCTGCAGGCAATAACGAGCGACTTCTCGCCAAGGCTCTTGGGGGCCATCAGGCAAAACTCGCGTGCAGTGTAGACCGTCGAGGTAAACGTGGTGGCCTCGCGCTTGAGCAGCTCGTTAGCCGGCATCAGGTCGATCATCGAACCGCCGCAGGCGATCCAAAACACGTTCTCAATCTTGCCCTTGCGCTCGATAATTTCCTGAATCAGATCGTGTGCGTTCACCGTGACGCTCCTCCTTATGTGGCAGCTTTGAACGACAGCAGCTCGTACCTGCTGTCGTTCTATGTTGTTCTATTTATAGCACGCAAGCTGTCACCGGTGAAGTCATTTCACCAAATTTGTTCTATGTTGTTCTATCTATGACCGCTAGATGTCGAACACGTAGCGCGAGCCCACGATCTTTTGACGCCCGAGCAGCAGGGGGCGCTCGTCTGCATCGGTAAAGTACGCCTCCATATAGAAGAGCGGCTCGCCGACCGGCACCTCCAGCAGCAGGGCCGTCTGGGCATCCGCCAGCGCAATCTCCACGGTGCAGGGGTCGGACTTGAGCGGCGCGCGACCCGAATGCTCGGCAACGAGCGCAAAGATTGAGTTATCGGTGAGGTCCTCGGCGGCCAGCGTCTGCAGGTAGGGATGGTCGGCGAGCACAAAGGCGTTGTTCTCGAGCATGACGGGCACGCCATCCGCCGTGCGCACGCGCTCGACCACGATGAGCTCGCAGCCAGGCTCCACGCCAAAGAACGCCGCATCCTCGCGCGTCGCCGCGACCACCGTACGCGACACCAGACGCGCTCCGGCCACCATGTCGTTGGCGGCACAACCCTCAGTAAAGCTCTGGACGTCGCCTTTCTGGACAATCTTGCGCTTGAGCTTGGGAGCGCACACAAAGGTGCCCCTCCCCTGCTGTCGGTTGAGATATCCCGCGCGCGACAGCTCCTCGATGGCGCGGCGCACGGTGATGCGTCCCACGCCGTAAGACTTCGCGAGCTCCATCTCGGAAGGAATGCGCGAGCCGGCCGCATACACGCCGCGCGCGATCTCGCCCTTCAGGTCGTCCATGACCTGCTGGTACAGCGGTACGGCGGATACGCCAGCGCGGTCGGTTTTATCGTCGGTTGCCATCGTTACGCTCCATCCCGCGCATGCTCGGATTCAAACTCTTCAATCGCCGCCATAAACTGCTCGCCAAAGGCGTCGGCCTTTTTCTCGCCAATGCCGTTGACCTGGATAAGCTCGTCGCGCGTCTGAGGACGCAGGCGGCACAGGCCGCGCAGGGCCTTGTCGGAAAAAACCATGTACGGCGCCATCTCCAGCTCGGTCGAGATCTCCTTGCGCAGGGCGCGCAGGCGCTCGAACAGCTCGGCGTCGTCGCCCACGCGCGGTCGCTGGTCCAGCTCGGCCTCCTCGCGCAGCAAATCCACCGCACGGCGGGCACGGGCCGAGGCCTTGCGCTTGGACGCACGACGCTTAACGGTAAAGGCAAACGCCTCGTCCTCGACCTCACCGGCGCGCGGGCCCAAGCCCACGACCGGATACTGGCCCTGCGAGGTAGCCAAATAGCCGCGCCCACACAGCTGGCCGATGATGTCCTTAATGCGCCCGACCGATTCGCTCGACAGCTCACCGTAGCCACGGTCCTGATCCAGGTTCATCTGACGAATGCGCTCGGTGTTGCCGCCGTGGAGCACGTCGGCGATGAGCGACTTGCCAAAGCGCATGGGGCGCGTGGCCACATAGCGCACGGCAGCGCGGGCCATGTCGGTGACATCCTCGACCTCGAACTGCGTGAGGCAGTTGCTGCAGTTGCCGCAGCCCTCGGCCTCGTCCGGGGCGGTGCCGCCCGCGGCGGCTGCCGCATGCTCGGCCGCGGCCTCGTCGCCAAAGTAGCGCAGCATGTATTCGCGCAGGCAGCCGGTGGTATTGCAGTAGCCCTCCATCTGGCTGAGCAGACGATATCGATTTTGGAGCGCCCACGCGCGTTGCTCGTCGTCGAGCGCCTCGTCGGCCGCATCGCCGCGGTCGATTAAAAAGCGGCGCATGCGAAAATCGTTGCCGTTCCACAGTAAGTGGCAGCTGGCCGGATCGCCATCGCGGCCGGCGCGGCCCGCCTCCTGGTAGTAGGCCTCGATGCTCTCGGGCACATTGTTGTGGATCACGTAGCGCACGTTGGGCTTGTCGATGCCCATGCCAAAGGCGTTGGTGGCAACCATCACCTGAAGATCGTCGTCAATAAAGGCACGCTGGCTTTGACGGCGGGCGTCGTTGCCCATGCCAGCATGGTAGCGGCCAACGCGAATGCCGCTGGGGCCCAGCGCCTCGGCAAGCTCGCCTGCCAGCACATCGACCGTCTTGCGGGTCGAGCAATACACGATGCCGCTCTCGCCCGAATGCGCAATCACATAGTCGCGCACCCACGCTGCCTTGGCCTTGTCGCCCATCTCCTCGCAGCCAAAGTAGAGGTTCTTGCGATCGAAGCCCGTCACCACCGTCGCGGGATTTTTCAGGCCGAGCATCTGCTGAATGTCCGCGCGCACACGCTCAGTCGCCGTAGCGGTAAAGGCCGCCACGATGGGGCG
>CABUDZ010000091.1 GCA_902490445.1 uncultured Collinsella sp. | reverse complement strand
TGGGGGATATGGTCACCGCGGTGGCCACCGGCTACGGCAGTATTGACTTAATTACAACGTGCAAGTGAAGAGCTCGCGTGGAAAGAATAAGATTGAGATTGAGTTTAAAGACGAGGAAGAGCTCTCTCGTATTCTTAGTGAAATGATTCAGTTTGATCAAGGAGGCCAAGATGAGGAATAAGATTTTTACTGCGATTGCGTTGGCGACGACTGTCGCGGCTGGTGCCTTTGCTGGCTATAAGATCGCGACAGACGATGAACTTCGAGGTCGTTTGCTTCGTAGCGCGCAAGATATCATTGATACATCCAAGAAGAAAATGGATGTTATGACAGAAGATGTTGCCATGCGCACTGCTCAGGTAACGAAAAATCCTAAGATTAATCAAGGTTGGGTTAACAACCAATGGGAAAATGTAGGCTATTAGGTACCTAACGATTACCCTGCATATTTAGAGGGGCCCTTGTCTGATTCATGAGAGAAGGGCCCCTTATTCTGTCCGTAAAAAATGGGAAAGGTAGCATCTGCTCCAAAATTGAGGTCAATAAATGAAACGACCCCGGTTGCATATCCTGCAACAGGGGCCGTTCGATGTTTCACATGAAACGTTTTGGAGTGCGACTCCCCTATGCGTTCTTCTGAACTTTGAAGCGCTGTTTCAGCTGTCCGCAAGCGGCGTCAATATCGTTACCACGGGAGTTACGAATCGTGGTCTCGATGCCACGGGACTCAAGACGACGCTGAAGATCCTCAACCTTATGAATCGGCGACGGCTTGAGCGGGCTGCCCTCGATATCGTTAAGTTGAATCAGGTTAACGTGGCACAGCGTTCCCTCGCAGAAGTCGCAGAGTGCCTGCATCTCGGGATTCGTATCGTTGACGCCTTCGATCATGGCGTACTCATAGGTCGGGCGGCGGCCAGTCTTCTCGGTGTAGAGCTGAAGCGCTTCGTGAAGGCGAAGCAGCGTGTACTTCTTAACACCGGGCATGAGTTTATTGCGCGTCGACTGGATGGCGGAATGCAGGGAAACGGCAAGCGTGAACTGCTCGGGGATATCGGCAAATTTGCGAATACCGGGAATAACGCCGCTGGTAGAGACGGTGAGGTGACGAGCGCCGATACCGATGCCATCGGGGTCGTTGAGGATACGCAATGCCTTGAGAACCTCGTCGTAGTTGGCAAACGGCTCGCCCTGGCCCATGAAGACAACGCTTGTGGCACGCTCGCCAAAGTCGTTGGATACATGAAGCACCTGGTCGACGATCTCTTGAGCGGTCAGAGAGCGCTTGAGGCCGTTGAGGCCGGTAGCGCAAAAGGCGCAGCCCATGCCGCAGCCTGCCTGGGTGGAAACGCAGACGGAAAGTTTGTTACGGCGGGGCATGCCGACAGTCTCGACGGAAATGCCATCGTGGTACTCGAGCAGATACTTGCGCGAGCCATCTTTGGAAACCTGCTTGGTGATTTCAGTCGGCGTATCAAAGGCAAAAGCCTCTTTAAGCTGCTCACGGAAAGCCTTGGGAAGGTTGGTCATATCGTCAAACGAACAAACGTTCTTCTCAAAGACCCATTCGATGAGCTGCTTCGCGCGGAAGGCGGGCTGGCCAAGTTCGGCCACGAGCTCGCGAATATCGTTTTGGCTCAAGTCGCGAATGTCCTGAGATTTAGTCCTGGGATTCATGGAAGCCTTTCGATTTTGGGGAAACGTAGAGGGTATCGCTACAATATGGTATCAGCTGCAGAAATTATAGAGGAGGAGTCTGCCCATGCCGGGTAAAAGCCTAGAGAACATGCACGTAGCGGTCTTGGCGGGCGGTCATTCCGCCGAGCGCGAGATCTCGCTCGATTCGGGAAAGAACGTTGTGGTGGCACTGAAGGAAGCCGGCTACACCTCGGTGGAGCTGCTTGACACGGCCGCTGATGACTTTATGGTAACCATGGCGAACGGCGGATTCGATGTGGCATTTATCGCCATGCACGGCGCCGGCGGTGAGGATGGCGCCATGCAGGGTGCCATGGAGACCCTGGGTATCCCCTACACGGCCTCGGGCGTACTTGCCAGCGCCTGCGGTGCCGACAAGGAGGTCTCTAAGCTCCTATACGCCAAGGCGGGCATTCCCATTGCCCCCGGCCTTGCGCTCGAGGTGGGCGATGAAGTCGATATCGATCATATCGTCGAGGTTTGTGGCGAGCGCTGCTTTGTGAAGCCGGCCGTCAACGGTTCCAGCTATGGCATTTTCCTGGTCCATGAGCCCTCCGAGCTGCCCGCGGCAATCGCCAAGGCGTTTGAGTACGGCGACAAAGTGCTGGTCGAGAAGTGCATCGAGGGTACCGAGATCACCGTCGGCGTATACGGCGAAGATGACGTGCGCGCCCTGCCGATTGTCGAGATTCGTAAGCCCGAGGACTGCGAGTTCTACGATCTGGACGTGAAGTATGTCGACCCTACGGATATCCATCGCATTCCGGCGCAGATTTCACCCGAGAATTACGCTCGCGCTCAGGAGCTTGCCTGCGCCGCTCACAAGGCCCTCGGTTGCCTGGGTATCTCGCGCAGCGACTTTATTGTGAGCGAGGACGGCCCCGTTATCCTCGAGACCAATACCATTCCCGGCATGACCGATACGTCGCTGTATCCGGATGAGATCCGCCACACCGACGACATGACGTTCCCGCAGGTGTGCGACAGCCTAATCCGTATGGGTCTCCGTCGAGCGGGCGTTGCATGCTAATCGAGGACGCTGTATCTCCTGGAACGCCACAGTTTGTCATCGATTCTTATGCCACGCTCGCCGAACGTGCAAAGACACAATCGTTTGGCCTCATCGAAGAGGACGTTATCGTCCTCGATACCGAGACCACGGGTCTTTCGGTACAGGACAACGAGTTAATTGAGATTTCCGCGGCCCGTCTTTCGGGCCGCGAGATCATCGACCGCTTCGATACCTTCGTGCATCCCAAGCAGCTGATTCCCGCCGAGATTACCGAGCTCACGAGCATTACAAATGCCGATGTGGCGGATGCCCCGTCGGCCGTTGAGGCCGTCGCCGCTCTCGCCGATTTTGTCGGTGGTTGCCCGGTGATCGCACATAACGCCACGTTCGACCGCTCGTTTATCGAGTCGGTCAAAGGCGGCGTCAACGTGAGCGATATTTGGATCGATTCGCTGGCGCTGTCGCGCATCGCGCTTCCACGCCTGGCCTCGCACAAGCTGTCTTTTATGGCCGATCTGTTTGACTGTGACTCGGTATCACACCGTGCCAATGCCGACGTCGACGCCCTGTGTGGCGTATGGCGCGTGTTGCTCGTGGCGCTCACCGACTTGCCCCAGGGCCTCATGGCGCGCCTAGCCGACATGCACTCGGATGTGCCTTGGTCCTATCGTCCCATCTTCTCGTTCTTGGCGGGACAGAACCCTGGTTCTATCTTCTCTCTCAGCGCCGCCCGCGCCGACGTTCTCAAGGCCGATCGCGCCGACGATCGGGTGGACGCCGACGAGCTGCCGGTTCTCAAGATGCCGAGTCGTGAGGAGATCGAGGCAGACTATGCGCCAGGTGGCCTGGTCAATCGCATGTATCCCACCTACGAGCCGCGTGATGAGCAGATCGCGATGGCGCTCGAGGTCCGCGATGCGCTGGTCACGGGCACTCATCGAGTAATTGAGGCAGGCACAGGCGTCGGCAAATCGATGGCCTATCTGGTGCCTTTTGCCGAGGCAGCACGCCGTAACAACATCACGGTTGGTATTGCGACCAAATCGAACAATCTTGCCGACCAGCTCATGTACCATGAGCTGCCAAAACTTGCCGAGCAACTGGACGGTGGTCTGTCATTTTGCGCTCTCAAGGGGTATGACCACTATCCGTGCCTGCGCAAGCTCGAGCGCATGAGCCGCGGCCAGGTCGAGATTACCACCAAGCGCGATCCGGCGGACACGCTCACGGCGGTCGCGGTCATTATGGCGTACGTCTGCCAATCAGCCGATGGCGACCTCGACTCGCTCGGCATTCGGTGGCGCAGCGTCAACCGTCCCGACTTTACGACGGCCTCGCGCGAGTGTGCTCGTCGCCTCTGCCCGTTTTTCCCTGATAAATGTTTGGTCCACGGCGCTCGCCGTCGTGCGGCGCATGCCGACGTGGTGGTCACCAACCATTCCCTGCTGTTCCGCAACGTCGCGGCCGAGGGCAGGATTTTGCCTCCGATTCGTCATTGGGTAATCGACGAGGCCCATTCCATCGAGCGTGAGGCGCGCCGTCAGTGGGCGCGCGTGGTGTCGGCGGACGAATCGCGCGTTCTGTTTGAGCGTCTGGGTGGCTCGAGCACCGGCGCGCTAAGCCAGGTTTCCCGTGATTTGGCAACTTCCGAGGGGTCTACGCTCTATCTGGGCCTTACTGCCAAGGCGACGTCGACGGTTGCGTGCGCGAGCATGGCAATAGCCGACGTGTTCGATGGCGTTCGCGAGCTCGGCCGCCGTGCCCGTGGGGGTTATGACAATGCCAATCTATGGATTGGTCCCGAACTGCGCGAATCTGACGACTGGCATGATTTCTTACCGTCGGCCTACACTGCCATCGACGCATTGGAACAAGCTGACAAGAGCGTTGACGCGCTGGTACAAGCCGTCGCTGCCGATAAGCCCGAGGTCGTCGTCGACCTGGGTGATATCTCGCGCCGCCTGCACGAGCTGGCCGAGAACCTCAAACTCATCATTGATGGCACCGATGAACACTACGTGTATTCGCTGCAGGTCAATCGCAGGTTGCGTGCCGGCGGAGAGTCAATGACCGCAGAGCGCATCGATATTGGCGAGGCCTTGGCAACCGAGTGGCTGCCCGAGGTTCACACGGCTATCTTTGCCTCGGCGACCATGACGGTGTCCAAAAGCTTTGAACACTTTAACCACGCGGTTGGCCTCGATCGCATCGGTGCTTCAACATCCTCATCGCTGCACTTGGACTCGAGCTACGACTTCGATTCGAACATGGCTGTAGTCGTTGCGGGCGATATCCCCGATCCGCGCGATCGTGAGAGCTATCTTACGGCGCTCGAGCGCGTGCTGGTCGACGCCCATCTTGCCATGGGCGGATCGGTGCTCACGCTGTTCACCAATCGACGCGACATGGAAGACCTGTACGCCCGCGTTGAGCCCAAGATGGCCCGTGCGGGTCTGGAGCTCAACTGCCAGCAGCGCAACTCATCTCCTCGTCGCCTGCGCGACCGGTTTATCAACGAGTCGACCTCGTCGCTTTTTGCGCTTAAGGCCTTCTGGGAGGGGTTTGACGCCAGCGGCGAGACGCTGCGTTGCGTCATCATTCCCAAGCTGCCGTTCTCGAGCCCCACGGACCCGCTCTCGTGCGAGCGCAACCTGCGTGAAGACCGCGCTTGGGCGCGCTATTCGCTGCCCGAGGCGGTGCTCGAGGTCAAGCAGGCGGCCGGCCGCCTTATCCGCTCGTCGACCGATTGCGGCGTGCTGATTCTGGCCGACCCGCGCCTGGTGACGAAGGGCTACGGAAAGAAGTTCTTAACGTCGCTGCCCACGAGCTCCTATCAGCGCATCGAATCGGCGCAGATCGGTCACTATCTGCAACTGTGGCGCGCACGCCACGAGCGGCGGCGCTAAAGCGGACAGACGAGGGTTTTTGCCATTTCGCACAGACGCTTTGACAAGGCGGGGTCATCCAAGATGCGGATGGCTCCGCCCGCTGCGATTATCTGGCTCAGCAGCCAACGCTCGGAGCCGTAATGTACGGTTACCGTTGCCATGTCTGTCCCGCTGTGCTCGATGAGGGTGATGCCGGCCCAGTCCAGATGCTCCGCCATATCGAATGACATCAAGAGCTTTGCGCTACGCTGCGTCCGGGCAAGGGAATCGTGGAGGGATGCAACGTCCGGTACGTGAGGAACGACGGAGTCTTCCGTCAAGGCGAGTCCCTCGATTTTATCCATGCGATAGGTGCGCTGCTCATCGACCGCGATGTCCCAGGCAATCAGATATGTTTGGTCGCCGTTTGCTGTAATGCGCAAGGGGTCGACCAGACGCTCGCGTGGCCGCGCATCGTCCATCGAGCGATACGAGATACGACAGCGAACGCCGTCCTGAATGGCGCAGCTCAGCTGCTGCCAGTGCGACCCGTGGTTGACGGTGTCAAAGACGTGCTGGTTATAGCCGAGCTCTTCGGGTAGAAGAGCGTGTCGAATCCGAGCTGCCGTCTGCGGCTCGATCCCCAACGATTCAAGTTCGTGGTTGAGCACAGCGCCCTCGGCGGTACTCAAGCGCAGCGGTAGCACACGTCCGGCGTCACCGGTGAGGATCACACGCTCGCCGTGGCATTCGCAGATGATGCGCGCACCCGATTCTCGGTCCGCGAGCGTCGAGACGATCTCGAGAATCTCGTCGAGCGACACTCCCGTGATGTCAAAGCGACTGCAAATCTCAGTTCGTGTCATGCCGCTCTCGCCGGCGGCGTAGAGGGCCTCCATGATGTCGATGGCGCGCGAGAGCCTCTGCTCGCTGGTGAGTTTACGCACGGGCATGCTCGTGCACCGTCCTTTCAATGAGGTGGTTCCACGCCTGCTTGAGCGATTTGGGGGCCATGGGCCTCATGCCGTCCATGGCGTGGGCCATGCAAAATGAGGCGGCGGCTTCAAGATCGCGCACGTCAACGGTCCAAGTCCATCCCGAATCGGTGTGTGCGAGCTCACCTCGCCCGCGCGTGAGGCCGTTGATCATATCGATCTGCGTCTGCGGGGCGAACGAGAACGTAGCCGCAACGGGCGGGCGGTCGGCAAAATCGAATTCAAAGAACAGGTAGTCGTTGAGATTGAAGTCTGCAGGGATGGCGTAGGCCTTCGAAGGACGCCAAGCGCGAACGATACGGTCGCAGCGGAATGTCCTGATGTCGTCGGTGGCATTGTCGAGGCCGCAGAAGTACGCAACGCCCTCGCGCTCGAACATGCCGTAGACGCAGACGGTACGCTCTTTCTGCTCACCGCGTCCGTTCTGATATAAAAATCGCAGCGCGCATCGCTCGGCAAAGGCGCTCCATACCGCATCGACGGTGGGAGAGCGGCGGATCGGTGCTTCGTCCGCCGTCGTCCTGCCGGTGAGGTAGGCAATCTTGGAACGAATATCGGCAAGCGGCGCGGCAAAAGTGGATGAGCCGGCCGCTATTGTCTGGTCGATAGCGTTGAGCAGGATATCGGCGTCGTCTGCGGTGATGAGGCCGCCTGCCGCAAACGTGTGCTCGCGGTCGATTGTCCATGAGCTTTCCTCGGTCTCCTGCGCGCCGGCGGGGCGAACCTCCTTGATTAAGATGCCGCGTTCGAGCAGTTTGTCACGATCGCGCCGAAACTTGCGCTTATCCGAGTCGATATTGCCCGAGCCATATCCCAGGTCAGAATCCAAGACGATCTGCTCGGTCGTCAGCGGTTCGGGGGAGCTGTTGAGCACAAAGAAAAGATTGAGGATGCGCTGAGCCGTTTTATCGAAACTGGGCTCCGAATTCCCCTTTTTAATTGTCGCGGTCGCGTCGCTTGCCGTCATAGAGTCCTCGCATGAGAAGGTGGTTTGCTGCCATGATTTTAGTCCGATATGGAGATTAGGCTATATCCTTGTCCGCGGTTGATTTTCAATCTCAACGCAACAGCCTGAACGGGACCCGCGTTTCCGCAGCTAGCGCAACGCGGAAATAGCTCCCGGCACCTGGCCGTCGCCTCGTTTCCGCAGGTGGAGAGGCTATGGAGGCCGGTGCCCCCATGCCGCCGCCGCAT
>CABUDZ010000090.1 GCA_902490445.1 uncultured Collinsella sp. | reverse complement strand
GCTCGAAGCGTTTCCGGACGTCAGCGTAATCTCAAATCCCGTTCGTCAACTCATGGGCAAGCCACCTGAGACTACTCATTTCTCCTACTGGCAATGAAGACCTGCGACCTGCAGTTTTGCAAACTGCTTGAAAGCCACCTGCGTTGATTCACTTCCTATTGCAGCTGGCGGCTTGCACGCGAAAAGGCATTTAAGTTTCAAAACGGGCGTTTTCGGCGCTATCGAGCCTCCAAGGGCATCCCGTCGCGCCCTTTGGGACAAAAACAAAAACTCAAAGCCCTGAGTTCGAAAATAGTTTTTGGAGTTGTCCCGACTTTTGTCCCCGAAGCCGACGAAACGCGACAGGGTGTCACCTGGCGGCACTCGATTCGAGACGGCACCGAAAACTGGATGCAACCGGAATGACAGGACGGCAGAACCGAAGCCATCGAGTGGGGATAGAAAAAGGCCCGGGTGCCGTGCCATCCGGGCCTTTGCTAGCAACTTGATGTTGCGGGCAGCTTAGAACTTGTGGCCGCACTTCTTGCAGACGCGCAGCTTGTTCTTGCCGTCCTTCTCGTGACCGACGCGGGTAACCTTACCGCACTCGGGGCAGACGAGATTGACGTTGGAGGCGTCGATGGGAGCCTCCTGCGAAACGATGCCGCCCTGCTGGTTGGCAGCGTTGGGCTTGACGGCCTTCTTGACGACCGAAACGCCCTCGACAACGACCTTGTTCTCGGCGGGGAGAGCACGCAGGACAACGCCCTGCTTGCCGCGATCCTTACCAGAGAGAACCTGGACCTTATCGCCCTTCTTGATATACATATATCTCCCCTAACTACAGGGTCTCGGGAGCGAGCGAGACGATCTTCATGTACTTCTTGTCACGAAGCTCGCGAGCGACGGGCCCGAAGATACGGGTGCCGACGGGCGAACCATCGTTGTTGATGACAACGCAGGCGTTCTCATCAAAGCGAATGTAGGAGCCATCCTTGCGGCGGATCTCCTTAACGGTGCGAACGACGACGCAACGGACAACGTCCTTCTTCTTGACGTTGGCGCCAGGGGTAGCCTCCTGGACAGCACCGATGAACACATCGCCGATGCCTGCATAACGACGCTTGGAACCGCCAAGCACCTTGATGCAGCGAATCTTGCGAGCGCCGGAGTTGTCGGCGACGTTCAGCATGGTTTGCATCTGAATCATGGTAGATGTTCCTCCGAACTAAGAACCGAAGAGAGGTGCGCAGCCTTTATACGGCCCGTGGTATGCAAGCCAGGCATACGCACATCTTCGGAAACGTACAAGTCGTAAGAGCGACTGCTTATTTAGCGCGCTCGACGACCTCGATGAGGCGCCAACGCTTCATCTTGGACATAGGACGGGTCTCCATAACGCGGACGGTGTCGCCCACGCCAGCCGTGCACTCCTCGTCGTGAGCGTGCAGCTTCTTGGAGCTGGTCATCATCTTGCCGTACTTGGGGTGACGCTTGCGCTCGGTGATGGTGACAACAATGGTCTTGGCACCGGAGACGGAGGTAACGACACCCGTACGGACCTTACGCGAGTTACGCGAATCAGTCATGTTCTCTCCTTAGGTCCTACTCGGCGACAGCGGACTTCTCCGCTGCGATCTCGCGGGCGCGCTGCTCCGTGAGGACGCGAGCGATGTCCTTCTTCACGGTGTTGACGCGAGCGGTGTTGTCCAGCTGGCTGGTGGCCATCTGGAAACGAAGGTTAAAGAGCTCGGCGCGCATTTCCTTCAGCTTCTCAACGAGCTGAGCGTCCGAGAGCTCACGAATCTCTGCGGGCTTCATTAGTTCTCCTCCTTGGCGGCGGCGGCGTCCTCAGCAGCCCACTTGGCCTCGAGAGCGGCCTCCTCAGCCATCTCCTTCTCGATGCGCTGCTCAGCGTTCTTGGCAGCAACAATCTTGGTCTTGATGGGAAGCTTGTGCTGTGCAAGACGCAGAGCCTCGCGAGCGACCTCCTCGGGCACGCCCTTGACCTCGAACATGATGCGGCCGGGCTTGACGACGGCCACCCACTCCTCGGGGTTACCCTTACCAGAACCCATGCGAGTCTCGGCAGGCTTCTTGGTGATGGGCTTATCGGGGAAGATCGTGATGTAGACACGACCGCCACGCTTCATGTAGCGGGTCATGGCAATACGAGCGGCCTCGATCTGACGGTTGGTGATCCAATGGGCCTCGAGAGCCTGGATACCAAACTCGCCGAAATGCAGCTCGGTATTACCCTTGGCCTGGCCCTTCATGGAGCCACGCTGCACCTTGCGGTGAAGAATACGCTTAGGGGCAAGCACTACTGACCCCTCCTCTCGGAGTTACGACGACGAGGACGGGAAGAGCCCTCGAGTGCAGGGTTGGGAACAGGCTGGCCCGGGAGCTTCTCGCCCAGGTAGATCCAGACCTTCACGCCGCAAGCGCCCATGGTGGTGCTGGCGACAGCCGTGCCGTAGTCGATCTTGGCACGGAGGGTGTGCAGAGGCACGCGACCCTCGCGGTACCACTCACGACGGCCCATCTCGGCACCGCCGAGACGACCGGAGCACTGGATACGGATGCCCTTAGCGCCGGCCTTGCGGGCAGACTGGACAGCCTTGCGCATAGCGCGACGGAAGGCAACGCGGCCCTCGAGCTGCTCGGCGATAGACTGAGCAACGAGGTTGGCGTCGAGCTCGGGGCGCTTGATCTCGACAACGTCGACGGAGAGCTGGCCCTTGGAGACGCCAGCGACCTTCTCGAGCTCGATGCGGAGGGTATCGATCTCGGCACCCTTCTTACCGATGACAACGCCGGGGCGAGCGGTGAGGATGATGACCTTCACCTTGTCGCCAGCGCGCTCGATCTCGACGCGGGAGACAGCTGCGCGGGAAAGACGCTTCTCGAGGTACTTGCGGATCTCGAGATCGTTACCGAGGGTCTTAGCGTAATCCTTCTCTGCGAACCAGCGGGAGCGCCAGTTCTCGGTGATGCCAAGACGGAAGCCGGTGGGGTAGACTTTCTGACCCATACAGCTTTACGCCTCCTTTCGAGGAGCAACGACGACGGTGATGTGGGAAGTACGCTTCAGAATGCGAGAAGCGGAACCCTTGGCGCGGGGACGGATGCGCTTAAGCGTCGGACCCTCGTCAACATAGGCAGCGGCGACAACCAGGTTGTCGGCACGCAGACCGTTGTTGTTCTCGGCGTTCGCAACGGCGGAACGGAGAACCTTCTCGACATCCACGGCGACGGCGCGGTCGCAGAAGTGGAGGATGTCGAAGGCCTGAGCGACAGGCTTGCGGCGGATCAGATCGACCACCAGGCGGGCCTTGCTGGGGGAAACACGCACGTACTTAGCGACGGCGCGAACCTCGGTGGCCTCAGTTTCAATAGACTTAGTTGCCATTTACGGTTAACCCCCTATTTGGCCTTGTGGCCACGGAACGTACGAGTCGGCGCGAACTCGCCGAGCTTGTGACCAACCATGGACTCGGTAACATACACGGGCACATGCTTGCGGCCGTCGTGGACGGCGATGGTGTGACCAACCATCTCGGGGAAGATGGTGGACGCGCGGGACCAGGTCTTCACGACGTCCTTCTTGCCAGCCTCGTTCATCGCGGTGATACGCGAGAGAAGGCGAGTCTCCACGAACGGGCCCTTTTTGAGACTTCTGCTCATAAGTGCTTTCTCCTAAAACTCGGTATCCGAAATTACTTCTTACGGCGACGAATGATGTGCTGGTTCGAGACCTTCTTCTTCTTGCGCGTACGAAGGCCCTTCGTCGGCTTACCCCAGGGGGTAACAGAGGGACGACCAGAGGTGTGGTTCTTGCCCTCGCCACCGCCGTGCGGGTGGTCGACAGGGTTCATGACGGTACCGCGGACGGTCGGGCGCACGTTCATGTGACGCTTACGGCCGGCCTTGCCGATGACGATGTTGGCGTGATCGGCGTTGCCGACCTCACCGACGGTGGCGCGGCAGGTAACGAGGATGCGGCGCATCTCGGAGGAAGGCATACGGACGATAGCGTACTTGCCCTCCTTACCCATCAGCTGGCAGGAGTTACCGGCGGAACGGGCGATAGCAGCGCCCTTGCCCGGCTGGAACTCGACGGCGTGGATGAGCGTACCGACGGGGATGTCGGCGAGGGGCAGAGCGTTGCCCGGCTTGATGTCGGCGTCAGAACCGGACATGATGGTCTGACCGACCTCGAGGCCCTTGGGGGCCAGGATGTAGCGCTTCTCACCGTCAGCGTAGTGCAGCAGAGCGATGCGAGCGGAACGGTTCGGATCGTACTCGATCGTGGCAACCTTGGCGGGCACGCCGTCCTTGTTGCGCTTGAAGTCGATCACGCGGTAACGACGCTTCACGCCGCCGCCCTGGTGGCGGGTGGTGATGCGGCCGTTGTTGTTACGACCGGCCTTCTTGGGCAGGGGCTCGAGAAGGGACTTCTCGGGCTTGGTGCAGGTGATCTCAGAGAAATCGGAGATCGTCTGCCAACGCCTACCAGCGGAGGTCGGCTTAAGGTGCTTTACAGCCATTACAATCCCTTTCAATAGGAATCCGTTAGCCATCGCAGACAGGGATTCGAGGTTCTGCCTCGGGTGCGATGACACCGGACGTATACACGGTTCCGGGCGTGTCCATTTTATACGCCCGAAACCTTGAGCTCTCGCCTCCCCTATTTGGGAGGCATGAGCTCACTCAACAGCAGCGAGTCTTAGGCCTGGTTGCCAAAGACCTCGATGGTGTCGCCCTCGGCCAGCGTGACGATGGCCTTCTTCCAAGAACGGGTCTTGCCGGCGACATAGCGCACGCGCTTGGTCTTGGGCTTGACCGTCAAGGTGTTCACGCGAACGACCTTGACGCCGAAGATCTCCTCGACAGCGTCCTTGATCTGATACTTGTTAGCATCCTTGGCGACCTCGAACGTGTACTTGTTCTGCTCCATGCCGGAGAAGGAACGCTCGGACACGATCGGACGGATGATGATCTCGTGGGCGGTCATTTATGCAAGCACCTCCCCGAAGTGAGCGGCGATGTCGGCGGGCATCAGCACAGCGTTGTTGTTGACGAGATCGTAGGTGTTGGCCTCGTCAGCGGTGATGATGAACGTCTTGGGAATATTGCGGAACGACAGGTAGGCGTTGACGTCCTCATCGCGAACGATGATGGTCAGACGCTTGCCCTCAAGGCCGAGAGCCTTGAGCATGGCGACGGCAGCCTTGGTGGAAGGCTTCTCGAAGCCGTAGTCGTCGACGAGCACGAGCTCGCCATCGGCCAGCTTGGCGGACAGCGCGGAGCGCATAGCCAGCTTGACCTCCTTGTTGTTCATACGCTTAGCGTAGGAACGGGGCTTGGGGGCGAAGACAACGCCACCGTGACGCCACTGGGCAGCACGGATGGAACCCTGGCGGGCACGGCCGGTGCCCTTCTGACGCCAAGGCTTCTTGCCGCCACCGGAAACCTCAGAGCGACCCTTAGCAGACTGGGTGCCCTGACGCCAAGAGGCCATCTGGCACTTGACGATGTGGTGCATAACGTGGATGTTCGGCTCGATGCCGTACACCTCAGCGGCGAGCTCGGCCTCGGCGACCTTCTTGCCCTCGCTGTTCTTTACTTCAAACTTTGCCATTTAAGTGTTCTCCTTGGTATGACGCTGGGCTAAATGGGCTGGGCCCTTAGGCCATACGGATGGCGACGAGACCATTCTTGGCACCCGGGACAGCGCCCTTGACCAAGATGAGGTTCTGCTCGGCATCGATGCGGACAACGGAAAGGTTCTTGACGGTAACGCGCTCGTTACCCATGTGACCGGCCATCTTGACGCCCTTGAGGACGCGCGCAGGATAGGCGCACTGACCGATAGAACCGGGGTGACGCTGGAAGTGAGAACCATGCGTCATAGGACCGCGGCGCTGACCCCAGCGCTTGATGCGACCCTGGAAGCCCTTACCCTTGGAGGTACCGATGACGTCGACCTTCTCGACATCAGCGAAATCAGCGACGGTGACAACCTCGCCGACCTTGTGCTCCTCGCCGTTCTCGACGCGGACCTCACGAAGGAAACGGACAGGCTCGACGCCAGCCTTGGCGAAGTGACCAGCCATGGGCTTGTTCACGTTCTTGGCCTTGATGTCGCCGAAACCGATCTGGACGGCGTCATAGCCGTCGGTTGCCTGAGTTTTAACCTGCGAGACAGCGCAGGGGCCAGCCTGGATGACCGTGACGGGAACGACGTTATCGTTCTCGTCCCAAACCTGGGTCATGCCAATCTTTCGGCCGAGAATCATGCTGATCAAGATATGATCCCAACTCTCGCGTGGTCTTGGGACAATGCGTACACCACCGAGCGTACGCCCCTAGAGGACCACTACTTACACGACGTGCTCCCCAGCCTTGTATTTCGCCCAGACTACCTGACAACCCTATTAAGCAGGCATTTTGTCCAGCCAGAATACTCCCCTGGTTACACACAGCTGTTTAGTATACACGGCTGCGGGCGTATCCATCGAGATTCATATTTCACTCACATTGTTTACGCAGGTAAAGTGCGTGGATGGCTCCCGAGCACGGCGGAGGGCCGGAGAAATATATTAAGGTCCCTGCTCTACAGTCCTGCGCAAGACGGAGAGCACATTAAGTGCTCTCCTTTGCGTGCGGAACTCGCGATGACCTTAATATATTTCTCCGGCCCTCCGCCGTGCTCGGGAGACGACACGTTGATGTCTGCTTAACTCTGCTCGCTCAGCTAATTACTTTGTTGAGGATCGATGATTTGCTGCAAGATGAACTTGGATTGGGGCGCGTCGCCTTCTTCTCCCGACTTTGCCTCATCAAAATCGAAGATCATGATGGCGCAGTTGGGGAGTTTTGTTGGGAGCTCGAAGCCCTCTGGAGCTGCAGCCTTGATGAATTGGCGGCTGGCGCTTCCGTGGCTTACTGCTAGGAGGGTTTCGATACCATCGGCGCCCATGAGATTGGTGAGGGCGCCTACCATGCGCTCCTGCAGGGCATGACTTCCTTCTCCTCCAAAGGGAACCAACTCCTCACCTGGATCCCAGACGTCGGTGGGTAGCGCGTCGTGGGGGCCTTCTTCGAAGGTGCCGTAGCTGCGTTCGATGATGCCTTCGCAGGGCTCGACTGCTGCATCCGGGCCGAGGAGTTCGGTTGCGACGAGACTTGCCGTGTCCATGGCTCGGCCTAAGGGCGAAGAGACCACTTTGTCTGGAACGACGCCGTGGTCCTTGAGCCATGCGGCTGCCTTTCCCGCTTGTTTGCGGCCCAGGTCGGTCAACGGAGAATCGCAGCGGCCCTGGACCAGCTTTTTAACGTTGAATTCTGTCTGACCGTGGCGGAGTAGATATAGACGCTTCATGCTCTCCCCTTCTGTATAACTTGCTCTACCGGCGCAGCCCTACTCGTGGGTATGGCCTACGTAGTCTTCGTCGATCGTGATCTTGGCAATCGACTTGGGATATTCGGATTCGACACGTTTCGCCAACGCGCGCTTTAGGTCCTCGGCGTTCATCGCCAAATCCGAGGGTCGCACGCAGTCAAAAATCACATTGGTGTGCGTGGGGCCCGGAACACAGCGCAGGTCGTGGATCGAGAGGCGGCTATCGATCTCTTGAGCCATAGCGTTGATGCGCAGATGCATGCTCGCCACTTTGGGGTCGTCGGTCACGATGGGGTCGTAATGGAGCGTGACGATCATACCGTCTTCGTTCCTAAACGACCGCTCGAGGTTATCGAGCGTGTCGTGACTTTCACGCGGGCTGG
>CABUDZ010000089.1 GCA_902490445.1 uncultured Collinsella sp. | reverse complement strand
GGAAGACTAACATGCTAGCCCAGAGGCTAGATGGGTTAATAATTATGAAGACCATACCAAGCGAAACAAAAAGATACCAATCTGGTTGGTAAAACACCGTCAATGAGCTGCGAGCTAACTAGCTGCGTAAATAAAACCTAAAGAACTGTTGCAAATTAATGGCAAATGCCCAGATAGCGAAATTGCGATTTTCAATTAACTGTTACGTGCAAACAGCAAAATGCTACTATCTAACATGCACGTAAGAAAGCAGATTAACGGTTAAGGCTAAGAAGTGGCAGGTATGTCGGAAGCAACTAGGACTCGCACGCATGCGCCCGAGGTTAGGCAGCGCGCCGTCGAGATCCTCCAAGAGGGGGTCGGTCACCGCGCCCTCGCCGCAAAGCTTGGCATTCCCCAGGCCACGGCTCGTCAGTGGGCCCGCGCATATGCCGTGGGCGGTGCCGACGCCGTGCTCAACGCCGGTTCGCATCATCACACCTATTCGTACGAAGTTAAGCTCGCCGTGGTTAAGGACCGCTTGGAAAACGGCTTAACGGTTCGCGAGGCCATGATCAAGCACAAGATTCCCAGCGAGTCTTCGGTCAAGGCTTGGTGCCGCCAGTATCGCGAGAGCGGTGAATCCGCGCTGGTCGATAAGCCGCGCGGTCGCAAGCCGCGCGTTAAAAAGGCGGAATAGCGAACGGGATGGTGCGCCCACAGGGGCGCATTTTTCTTGCCGCCCCTCTGCTCCAATGCGGACAGACTCCTTGCCCCGTACGTCTAAAACTCCCCAGTTGACCGAAAACCCGCCGCCGCTACTCCTCAATTGAGCTATAACGTTAAACAATTGCAGCGTTTTTGCATGGGGGAGTGATGGTATGACGCTACTGTATTTCCTTACCCTGTTTCCGCTGGTACCGGCGCTGGGCATGCTGCTCGCGCGCGGTGACCGAGCCCGCGACGCGGTAGGGCTTGTAGGCTCTGGCATCATTATGGCGGTGACAGTTGTAGTCGCCGTCATGTTTTTTGGCACGGGCCCGCAGAGCTTCGAGGTGGCACCCGGCACCTCGCACGTGCTCTCCATCATCAGCTCCGTCATCGACGTCATCCTGTGCGCCGTCATCCTGTACAACGCGTACAAATATAGGAACGCGCTCACCACGGTGCTCGGCGTAGTCCAGTTGGTGGGCTCGCTCGCCTTTGCAGCCATGACGCTGCCCGCGGCCGAAGCCGTCACGGCAACGCCGCTCTACCTGGACTACATGAGCGTAATCATGGTCCTCGCCGTCGGCATCGTTGGCAGTCTAATCTGCTTGTATGCCCTGGGCTACATGAAGGACTTCCAGGCCCATGACGAGCACGAGGCCGCGCTGCGCGGGCAGACCGCGCCCGACCGTCGCCCGCAGTTCCTGGCGCTCATGTTCCTGTTCCTCTCGGCCATGTTCGTCATCGTGACGAGCGACAACCTTGAGTGGCTGTTCTGCGGCTGGGAAATCACCACCGTGTGTTCGTTCCTTATGATTGGCTACACGCGTACGCCCGAGGCCATCAAGAACGCCTTTACCCAAATCATCCTCAACATGCTGGGCGGCATCGCGTTTTTGGCCGGACTTATGTATCTGCACGTTAACGGCATGCCGCTGACCATCTCGGGCATGATCGAGCTTTCCGGCACCGGAACCGCGCAGTCCGCGCTGCTGGTGATGCCGGTCATCCTGTTGTCGCTCGCCGCGCTCACCAAGGCCGCACAGATGCCGTTCCACACTTGGCTGTTGGGTGCCATGGTTGCACCCACTCCCACGAGCGCCCTGCTGCACTCGTCAACCATGGTCAAAGCCGGCGTGTTCCTGATGGTCAAGCTGAGCCCACTCTATGCCATCTACCCCGTGACCGGCTTTATGGTCACGAGTGTGGGTGCCATCACGTTTTTGCTCGCTGCACTCATGGCCATCTCGCAGAGCAACGCCAAACGCGTGCTCGCGTACTCCACCATTTCCAACTTGGGCCTCATCAGTGCCTGCTTGGGTGTCGGCGCGCCCGAGGCCGTATGGGCGGCCATCTTCCTGATCTTGTTCCACACGGTGGCCAAGTCGCTGCTGTTCCTGTGCGTGGGCACGGCCGAGCATCATATCGGCAGCCGCAATATCGAGGACATGGACGGCATGTTCAGCCGCATGCCGCACCTGACGCGTCTGATGATGCTGGGCATTATGGGCATGTTTGTGGCGCCGTTTGGCATGCTCGTGTCCAAGTGGGGCGCCCTGGTGGCGTTTGCGCAGACCGGCAACGTGCTCATGATCATGGTGCTTGCCTTTGGCTCGGCCGCGACGTTTTACTTCTGGGGCAAGTGGCTTGCCAAGCTTTCGGGCGTCGACCCCACGGCTCAAAACGTTGAGGTCAATGTCCATAAGACCGAATGGATGGCCCTCAACACCATCGCCGCGCTGCTGATTCTGTGCTGCGTGGCGTTTCCGGTTATCTCGAGCGGTCTGGTGTCGCCTTACTTGGCCATGGTGTTTGGCCGCGTGCCGTACGTTATTGGCAAGGACGCCATGTATCTGATGGTGGTTATCGTGGCTTTTATCGCCGTGGTGCTGCTGACGTCATTCCGCGTGAGCAACAAACCGCACGTCAACGTGTACCTTTCGGGCGTGGGAACCGACAAATATCGCCATTTCCGCGGCTCGATGGGATACGAGGTGAAGGCCGAAAAGCGCAATTGGTACTCGGAGGACGCCCTTGGCGAGAAGCGTATTGGCCCCGCGGGTAGCGTCGTATGCTGCAGCATTATCTTGTTTGCGCTGCTGTGTTGCGCATGGATTGGGCCCGAGCGGCTTGCCATGAGCGCGCCCTCGGTGCTGCGCGGCAAGTATTTCGAAGGTTCGGGCGTCGTGGGCATCTTTATTGGCACCGTGGCGTTTGCCTTGCTGGCGCCGCTTGCGGGCGGCTTGATCGACGGCATCGACCGCAAACTTTCGGCTCGCATGCAGGGCCGCGTGGGCCCGCGCCTGCTGCAGCCCTTCTACGACGTTGCCAAGCTGCTGCGCAAGGCCCCTGCCAGCGTAAACACCATGGACGATACCTATATGGCGTGCGCGCTCATCTTTACCGTCGTGGGCGGCGGCATCTTTGTGTCGGGCTCCAACACGCTGCTGTGCGCTTTTATGGTTACGCTCGCCGCGATCTTTGTGGTGCTGGCGTCCGCCTCGACGCAAAGCCCGTTTGCCCAGGTCGGTGCCGACCGCGAGTTGCTGCAGGTCATGAGCTACGAGCCCGCCGTTTTGCTGATGAGCGTGGGCCTGTACCTTGCCACCGATAGCTTTGATTCCATCGCCGTGACCGGACAGTCGGCGCCCATCATCGTGTACAGCGCGCCCATTTTCTTGGCGCTGCTTGCGGTGCTCACCATCAAGCTACGCAAGTCGCCGTTCGACCTTTCGTACTCGCATCACGCGCATCAGGAGATTGTCCAGGGCGTCGCCACCGAGATGAGCGGCGGCACGCTGGCCAAGATGACCCTTATGCACTGGTGTGAGACCGTGCTGTTTTTGATGTGGGTGGGCATGTTCTTTGTTTGGGACAACCCGGTGAGCTGGGTCGTAGCCCTGGTCGTGATGGCTGCGACGTACTTTGTCGAGGTGCTGATCGACAACACCTTCGCGCGCAGCACCTGGCGCAGCTGCTTTAAGCTCGGATGGGGCGTGGCGCTGGTGTTTGGCCTGCTCAACCTTATGCCCATCCTCGTCGACGTATTTATTTAGGAGGCGGCATTCATGGATCATAAAATGTCGCGCTCGCCGTGGGTTATTCATTACGACGGCTCGAGCTGCAACGGATGCGATATCGAGGTGCTGGCCTCGCTTACGCCGCTGTTCGATGCGGAGCGCTTTGGCGTGGTCAATACCGGCAACCCCAAGCATGCGGATATCTTTTTGGTGACGGGTTCGGTCAACGCCCAGAACCTGCCCGTCGTGCGCCAGATTTACAACCAGATGCTCGAGCCCAAGTGCGTGGTGGCGTGCGGCATTTGCGCGTGTTCGGGCGGCGTATTCCGCGATGCCTATAACGTGATCGGCGGCGTGGACCGCGCGATTCCCGTGGACGTGTATGCGCCCGGGTGCGCCATTCGTCCCGAGACCGTGATCGACGCCATTGTGGAGGCGTGCGGCATCCTGGATCAGAAGGAGGCCGTGATGCGTGCTGGCGGCGATCCACTTACCGTGGGCGGTGCCGCTACCTGGGACGGCGGCGTTGAGCTGGGCGAGGACGGGTTTGTGGCTGCTGCAGGGGTCGGGGCTGACGGTGCCGATGACGCGCCTGCTGGGACGCCCGCCGCACCCGCCGCTGCAAAGGAGGCCGAGTAATGCAAAAGGCAATCTATACCACCGTCGGGATCGACGAGCTCCTGGCGCATGTGCAGGCGCTCAAGGGTGCCGGCGCGCGCTTTGTGCAGATGCATGCCGAGCGCTGTGTGGACGACGGATCGTATCGCCTGGTTTATACGTTTATCAACGTCCGCGCTGCGCAAGAGCAGATCGCGCGGGACGGAAGCTATGCGATTGAGAATCTGGTGGTCGAGGGTATCGACCGGTACCAGGAGATTCCGTCCATCAGCTCGTATTATCCGGCGGTATTCCCGTTTGAGAACGAGGCACATGACCTGTTTGGTCTTGTCATTACCGACATGCAGATCGACTTTAAGGGCTTTTTCTACCAGGTTTCGACTGCCGAGCCCATGAGTGTGATCACACCCGAGGTGAAAGCTGCGCGCGAGAAAGCCATGAAGGTCCGTGCCGCCACCGAGGCTAAGGCGCGCAAGGCCGCGGCCGAGAAGGCCGCCGCTGCGGGGGAGGGCGCCGCGGGTGCCGGCGATGCTGCGAGCGCTGCTGCCACCCAGCCCGCTGCGGCTGCCGGCTCCGATGCTCAGCATGACGAGGTTGCCGCCAAGGCGGTACTCAAGGCTGCCGAGATGGAGGCAAAGCTCGCCGCCATGGATCCCGAGAAAGCGGCCAAGGTCCGCGCGGCGCTTGCCGCCAAGGCCGCCCGCGACAAGCAGAAAAAGGAGGCGTAAGGTCCATGGCACATCGCTCCGTTATTCCGTTTGGCCCGCAGCACCCGGTGTTGCCCGAGCCGCTTCATCTGGACCTGGTGATCGAGGACGACCGCGTCATCGAGGCAATTCCGCAGATCGGCTTTGTGCACCGCGGACTCGAGAAGCTCACCGAAAAGCGCGACATGCATCAGTTTGGCTACATCGCCGAGCGCATCTGCGGCATCTGCGCCGTGGGTCATAGCTGCGGCTATGCCAGCGCCTGCGAGCGCATGCTCGACATCGAGGTGCCCGGCCGCGTGCAGTATATCCGCACCATTTTGCATGAACTTTCGCGCGTCCACTCGCATCTGCTGTGGCTGGGCCTGCTCGCCGATGCCTTTGGCTTCGAGGCGCTGTTCTATCGTTCGTGGACCCTGCGCGAGCAGATTCTCAAGATCTTTGAGAGCACGTGCGGCGGCCGCGTGATTCTGTCGATCAACGAGGTCGGCGGCCTTAAGCACGACATCGAGGACTCCGAGCTGGCGGGTATTGTTCAGACGCTCGATGCCATGCGTCCCGACTACGAGGCCCTGGTGCATACGTTTTTGGACGACGACAGCTGCGGCGAGCGCCTGCATGGCGTGGGCGTGATTAGCAAGAAGGACGCGCTGGATCTGTCGATGGTCGGCCCGTTCGGTCGCGCTTCGGGCGTGGATTACGACGTGCGCATGCTCGGCGACGGCGCCTATGCGGATCTGGCCGCGTTTGAGCCCATCGTTGCCACCGACGGCGACTGCTATGCCCGCTGCCAGGTGCGTTGTGCCGAGGTCACACAGGCCATGGACATTATCAAGGAGCTTGTGGGCAAGATTCCGCAGGACGGCATCGGTGGACGCACCAAGCTTACGCCGGCCGACGGCGCGCGCGGCGAGGTCGTGATTGAGCAGCCGCGCGGCGAGGCGTACTACTATGTGCGCGGCAACGGCACCAAGAACCTGGACCGTTTTCGCGTGCGCACGCCGACGTCGCAGAACCTGGCGGGTCTGACACATGCGCTGCAGGGCGTGCTCCTTGCCAACGTGCCCATGATTATCCTGACCATCGACCCCTGCATTAGCTGCACGGAAAGGTAGGCGCGGCATGAGTTTACTGACATTTGCCAAGACGGCCTTGGGTTCTATGGTCAAGCAGCCGGTAACGGTGCGCTACCCGCAGGAGGAGCTGACGGCGCCCGAGCGCCTGCGCGGTCACATCGTCAACGACATGGGCGTGTGCATTTGCTGCGGCATGTGCGCGCGTCGCTGCCCGGCGGGCGCGCTCGCGGTCGATCGCAAGGGCGGAACGTGGTCGATCGATCCGTACGCTTGCGTGGTGTGCGGCGAGTGCATCGAAAGCTGCCCTAAACATTGCCTGAGCATGGACACCGCCCGCACTCCAGTTGCGGCGGACAAGACCCCCACGGTAGAAACCAAGCCGGAATAGCGCGAAAACGGGGCCGGTGGGGCAAAAATGCCCCACCGGCCCCGCGCGTGAGCGCGCGGTTAGGCTGCCGCGATCAAAACTATGCCGGATTACGGGGCTGGATAGCGAATCTCCGACCATACAGAAAATCGCAAAAACAAAACTGCAGGTAGATAGCCTGCCTTTTTTCAAAAAATGAAGGCATGGATGAGGGCCCCGACTTTAGCCCCGTAAACCGGCATAGTTTTGAAATGGCACCATATCAGTAACAGCCTTTGATCTCCCGTGGACAGAGGGAAACGGATCATTTTTGCCTTGCGAGGGCTGCCGCGTGACCCGTCTGCCACGAAATGGGCCGATCTACTATGTTTAGGCGGCAGCCCTCGACCACAGCAAGTAATGCGAAATGAGAACTGCAGGTAGAACGGCTGCGGTTTTTCATGAAACGCGGTTATGGTCGGGGGTATCGAGTCAAACGTAGTAGATAGGCAGGTTTCGTGGCGAGCGGTTCCGGCTGATCCCTTGGGGACGGAGGAAAACGGATCATTTTGGTCTCGCGAGGCTTGCGGAGGCGCTCGTGCAGGGCCGCCCGAACAAAACTATGCCGGTTTACTACGATGAACTCGACATTCCCGACCATGACTGCATTTTTCTAAATATCGCAAGCGTTCTACCTGCGGTTTTGGAAGCGCGCAATTTGCCGTGGTCGAAGGTGGGCGATTCATCGTAGTAAACCGGCATAGTTTTGAAATGGCATTAAATAGGTAGCAGCCATTTTGCTATGCGGGAGTGGTTGACCGTTGGGAAATTACCCCCGCAGGTAGGCGATGGCGATCTGCGTGCGGTTGCGCAGGCCCATTTTGGCTAGGATCGAGCTGATGTGGTTGCGCACGGTGCCTTCGCCCATGTAAGCGGCGGCGGCAATCTCCTTGTTATCGAGGCCACGGGCGATGAGCTCGGCGACTTCGAACTCACGGTCGGTCAGGCTGGCAAAGGCGGCGGGCCGGCGAGGCTTGCCTGCCTCGACGTCTGTTCCGTCAAAATCGATGTCTTCGATCGCCTTGCCCTCGAGCACGCGTTTGCCGTCCATGACCTGCGCCAACGCTGGAGGAATGGCGGCGACATCGGTTTTAATCAGGTAGCCGCGGGCGCCTAGCTTGAGCGCCGACACAATGTACTCGTCATCCGAGAATGTCGTCAGAAACACCACGCGCGCCGCAGGGTCGCGCTCAAGGATTTTGCGTGCCGCCGATAGGCCGTCGCGTCCCGGCATCTGAATGTCGAGCAGCGCGATGTCGGGCGAGTGCTCGGCGTAGAGCGCGACCGCGTCGTCGCCATTGGCGCCGGTGCCCACCACCTCGATCTGCGGCTGTGCGCCCAGGATAATCTTGAGCGAATCGACCACCAAGCGGTCGTCGTCGACAACAATGAGCCTCATCGGCCCTCATCTCCTTGCGGTTTGGGAACGGTGGCAAACACACGCCAGCCGCCGGCGCCGGCGCGCGGGCCGGCGGTGAAAGTGCCGCCAAGCGCCTCGACACGCTCGCGCATGGAGCCGAGCCCCATGCCCTCCGCGGTGCCGCGGCCGCTTGCTTGGACCCCGCCCGTGCCATCATCGGTGACGATGAGCTGGTAAAACGACGGATGCTCCATGCACCGTACGGCGACGGTTTGGGCGCAAGC
>CABUDZ010000088.1 GCA_902490445.1 uncultured Collinsella sp. | reverse complement strand
GGTCATGCCGCCGAAGTTGAAAGGCAGATTGCCGCTCTGGCGGGTTTGCAGCGTCAACTGGTTACGCGGGCTGGTAAGCCCGCGTAACCCTAATAATTGGCTTCGTAGCCGTTGCCGTCGCCGGTGGGCTCTTCGTAGTAGTCCGAATCGCTCGAATCGCTTGAGTCATCGGAATCGTCAGAGCTGACCGATGAGGTTGCGGTACCGTTTGCGTAATCGTCAGACGTGTTGTTGTTCAGGTCGCCGATCGTAGAGCTGGAACCGTCGGAAAGACCCATGGTGTTGGGACCCTTGGGATCCTTGCCAGCATCGACGCGCTCCATCATTTCCTTGAGCTCGTCCTCGTAGGCAAAGACGTAGCTCACACCGTCGATCATGGTGCTGTCGTCGGCGTACGAGGGCAGGTTGGCCGAGTAGATACCGTCGACATCCATACCGCGCATGGCGTTGACCGTAGCCACGATATCCTGAACGCTCATATCGGTTACGAGCATATCGGACAGCGAATTAACCAGGCCAAAGATCTTCGTGGCATCGAAGTTATTGAGAATCTGGTTGGCAAGGGCGCCAAGCACCTGACGCTGGTGGCGCATGCGCGTGTAATCGCCGTCGGCATAGGTGTAGCGGCAGCGGGCATAGGTAAGGGCGGTGGCACCGTCCATATGCTGCTGGCCAGCGGTAATCTTAATATCCAGGTGCTCGGGGTCGTCAACATCATCGGTTGCGTTAATGTCGATACCGCCAACCGAATCAATCAGCGCCTGCATACCGTCGAAGCTGACCTCGGCATAGTGGGAAATCTGAACACCGCACAGCTCGTTGACCGCCTCGACCATGGCCTCGGCGCCGCCAACGGTATGGCAGGCGTTGATCTTCATGGTCTCGCCCTTGTACTCGACCTTGGTGTCGCGCGGAACGGAAATGAGCGTCGCCTGCTTTTGCGTGGGGTCGATGCGTGCCAGGATAATCGAGTCGGCACGATACGTATCCTCGCCCGGACGGCCGTCGGTACCAAGAAGCAGCACGTAGAACGGATCCTTTGCCTCATCGGTGTCAACCAGAACCCGACGCAGATTGTCGGTAATGACATTAGAATCGCCGAGCTTGCCCATAATGGTGGCAAACCACAGGCCGGCAGCGGTAGTGGCACTCAACAGCACGCCAAGCACGACAATGAGCGCGACGTGACGAATCGTGTGGCTACGACGACGTTGGCGAGCGCGCTCGGAATAGCGAGCCACGTTATCGCGACTGTAGATCTTGGCCTGCGCACCAGTTGAGGGTCTTCGGGTGGTGGTATCTGCGAGGGGCTTTTTATTAAACATAGGCAACCTGTATTAGTAGATGACGGGATCGGGGACGGTAGCATGCTCGACATGCGCGCCGAGCGCCTGCAGCTTTTCGACAAACTGCTCGTAGCCGCGCTTGATGTGATGGATAGCCGAAACCTCGGTCGTCCCGTCGGCGATCAAGCCCGCTACGACGAGGGCCGCTCCGCCGCGCAGATCGGGCGAGGTAACCTGTGCACCCGAGAAGCCCTTGACGCCATGAATCATGGCATGATGGCTCTCGATACGAATGTCGGCACCCATGCGCACCAGCTCAGAGGCAAACATAAAGCGATTCTCGAAGATGTTCTCGGTAATAACGGAACTGCCGTCGGCAAGGGCGGAGAGCACCATAATCTGCGCCTGCATGTCGGTCGGGAAACCGGGGAACGGAAGCGTCTGGATGTCGACCGGCTTGATACGCTCGGCACGGTTCACATGGACGCCATCCTCGACGCGCTCGCAGTCGATACCCATGAGCTCCATCTTCTTGAGCACCATGCCCAAATGAATGGGGCAAAAGCCCGTGACATCGACACCGCGATCGTCCGCCATCAACGCACCGGCGACGATAAAGGTACCGGCCTCGATGCGGTCGCCCACCACGCGATGGATAACGGGATGGAGCTCTTCCACGCCTTCGATAGTCACGACGGGCGTACCGGCGCCAACAATCTTGGCGCCCATCTCGTTGAGCATGTTAGCGAGATCGACGATCTCGGGCTCGCGGGCGGCATTGTCGATAACCGTGGTGCCCTGTGCGCGCACAGAGGCCATGATGAGATTCTCGGTCGCACCGACGCTGGCGAACTCGAGCGTGACGGTGGTACCGCGCAGACCTTGGGGCGCATTAGCGTTGATGTAACCGTGGGCGGTATCGAACTCAACGCCCAGGGCCTCAAGACCAAGAATGTGCATATCGATCTTACGAGCACCCAGGTTGCAGCCGCCCGGCATGGCAATTTTGGCGCGATGGAAGCGGCCCAGCAGGGGCCCCATGACGGCGGTGGAAGCGCGCATCTTGGCAACGAGCTCGTAGGGGGCCTCCCATGAATCGACCTGAGAGGTATCAATCTCGAGCGTGTGCTCGTCGAGAACATCGATCGTAGCGCCCATGCCCTTGAGCACCTTGCCCATCACGTGGACATCGGAAATATCGGGCACGTTCTGCAGCGTCGTCTTGCCCGGCGCCAGAAGCGTTGCCGCCATGAGTTTGAGCGCGGAGTTCTTGGCGCCCGAGACGGGCACGGAGCCTCCGATGGCGTGGCCACCCTCAACGCGGATAATATCCAAGGTCTACCCTTTCAAAAAGCATGCCCGGGGTGGCTGGGCCATCCCGGGCATGATGTGTTCGCAAATGGTCGAACGCTAAATCGTTTGACTATTGGGCAAGCTTGAGCTTACACCATGCGATTTCATTATAGAGGTAGGCGCGGCGTGCATCATCCTCCGACAAATTACCCAGCTTCTCTTCAAAACCTTGAATATCAGCTTTAAGCTTGTCGGCATCGACGGTCGCCAAATCGCAAGCGCGCTCGGCGAGAACGGTCACGACATCGTCCGCAACCTGGGCATAGCCGCCGGCCACGGCAAACGTGTGGTCGACAGTGCCCATGGCCTTATCGGAAACGCGAACGTAACCGCGGTCGATCGTGCAGATCTCGCTGGAGTGAGCAGGCAGGACGCCAAACTCGCCATCCGTGGACGGAATCGACACAAACGCAGCGTCGCCCTCATAGGCGCAGCTCACGGGGCACACGATGCGGATACGCATAACCTACTTCTCCCCCATCTTGCGGGCGCGCTCGCGCACGTCCTCAATCGTGGAAGCATAGCGGAAAGCCTGCTCGGGCAGGTCATCGGCCTTGCCGTCGACAATCTCGGCAAAAGAGCGGACGGTATCCTCGACGCGGACGTAGACACCGGGGTTGCCGGTGAACTTCTCGGCGACGTGGAAGGACTGCGAGAGGAACTGCTGAATCTTACGGGCACGGTTGACCGTAAGGCGCTGCTCCTCGGACAGCTCGTCCATACCCAGAATGGCGATGATGTCCTGAAGGTCGGAGTACTCCTGCAGGAGCTCCTGGACCTTGACGGCGACACGGTAGTGCTCCTCGCCAACGATCGAGGGATCGAGAGCGTCGGAGGAAGACGCAAGCGGGTCGATAGCCGGGAACAGGCCGAGCGACGAAATGCTACGCGAAAGAACCGTGGTGGCATCGAGGTGAGTAAACGTCGTGGCAGGCGCCGGGTCGGTCAGGTCGTCTGCGGGGACGTAGACAGCCTGGACGGAGGTAATGGAGCCCGTCTTGGTCGAGGTAATGCGCTCCTGGAGGTCGCCCATCTCGGTTGCCAGCGTGGGCTGGTAACCAACGGCGGACGGCATACGGCCCAGCAGTGCGGAAACCTCGGAACCCGCCTGGGAGAAGCGGAAGATGTTGTCGATGAACAGCAGAACGTCCTGGCCGCGATCGCGGAAGTACTCAGCGGTGGTAAGGCCGGCCAGACCGATGCGCAGACGCGCTCCGGGCGGCTCGTTCATCTGACCATAGACCAAGCAGGTCTTGTCGATAACGCCAGACTCGCTCATCTCGAGATAAAGGTCGGTGCCCTCGCGGGTACGCTCGCCGACGCCGGTGAACACCGAGGTGCCGCCGTGCTCCTGGGCGAGGTTGTTGATGAGCTCCTGAATCAGAACGGTCTTGCCGACGCCGGCGCCGCCGAACAGGCCGGTCTTGCCGCCACGGATGTAGGGCTCGAGCAGGTCGACGGCCTTGATGCCGGTCTCGAAGATCTCGGTCTTGGTGGTGAGCTCGTCGAAACGGGGCGCTGCATGGTGGATGGGGTAGAACTCCTCCACCTCGGGCATGGGCTTGCCGTCGACGGGCTTGCCCATGACGTTCCAAATGCGGCCGAGCGTCTTGGGGCCAACGGGCATCTTCATGGGCTCACCGGTATCGGTGGCGATGAGGCCGCGCTGCAGGCCGTCGGTCGAGGACATGGCGACCGTGCGGACGACGCCGCCCGGAAGCTGGCTCTCGACCTCGAGGATCGTGCTCAGATGACCGATCGGGGTCTCGGCCTCGACCGTGAGCGCGTTGTAGATCGGGGGCACCGCGCCGTCAAACTTGACGTCGACGACAGGGCCGATGATTCGCACGATGCGACCATCACCGGCAGTCGTCTTCTTGGTGGCTTCCTCGACCGCAAGCTTTACGGTGTTATTAGCCATTACTGTTCCTCCAATGCTGAGGCTCCGCCGACGATCTCGTTAATCTCGGTCGTGATCGAAGCCTGGCGCACGCGACTATACGTGCGGGTAAGGGTCGAGATGATCGCGGTGGCGTTTTCCGTCGCGGAGTGCATGGCCTTGCGGCGTGCACCCTGCTCGGCAGCCGCCGAATCGATCAGGGCCTGGTAGATGACCGTCAGGATATAAGACGGCACAAGCTTGCCGAGAACATGCTCGGGAGAGGGCACGAACTCGAACGTGGACGAGATGCGCTTAGGGGCGTCGGTCTCGTTCTTACGCGGACCGTGGGCCATAGCGATCATCTCGGGGTCGAGCGGCAACAGATGCTCGACGCGAAGCTCCTGATCCACGCGGTTCTTGGCGTGGTGGTAGACAAGCTCGACACGGTCAAGCTCACCGGCACGATACGCATCGCAGATATGAGAGGAGATCATGCGGGCCTGATTGAAATCGGGCTCAGAGGAGTTGCCCTCAAAGTGCATGACGACGTTTGCGCGGTCACGGAAATACGTGGCCGGTTTGCGCCCACACGCGATGATCTCGCACTCGATGCCGTCGTTCGCCCAAGAAGCGGCGAGCTTTTCGGCCGTGCGCTCCACCGTCGTATTGAAACCGCCGGCAAGGCCGCGGTCCGAGGCAATAACGACAATCAGGCCATGCTTGACGCTCTCATGCTTCTGCAGCATGGGATCGGTGCCCGAACAGGAGGCGTCGCCGGCGACCGTCAACATGACGTCGGTCAGCGCCTCCTTATAGGGCTCGGCCTGCTTGGAGCGATCGAGGGCACGACGGATCTTGGCCGTAGAGACCATCTCCATCGTGCGCGTGATCTGCTTGGTCGTGGTAACCGAGGAGATTCGCTTCTTAATGTCGCGAAGGTTGGCCATGGGGCTTAGTTCTCCTCTGATCCAGAAACATCCGAATGGTGCTTGGCCATGAACTGCTGCTTGAAGTCGCCGATGACGCGCAAGAGCTCAGCCTTGGTGTCATCATCGATCTTCTTGGCGCGAACCTTGTCGAGCAGCGAGCCAAAGCCATTGTCCATGTACTCGATGAGCTCGGCACGGAAAGGCAGCACGTCGGCGATCTCCAGGTCATCCAGGAAGCCCTCGTTGCCAGCGAACAGCGTAACGATCTGCTCGCCAACCTCAAACGGCTTGTAACGCGGCTGCTTCAGGAGCTCGGTCATGCGAGCACCATGGGTCAGCTGCTTCTGAGTAGCCTCGTCGAGGTCGGAGCCGAACTGCGTAAAGCCAGCGAGCTCCTGATAGGAAGCGAGGTCCAGACGGAGGTTGCCGGCGACCTGCTTCATGGCCTTGGTCTGCGCATCGCCACCGACGCGGGACACGGAGATGCCCACGTCGACTGCCGGGCGCTGACCCTGGAAGAAGAGCTCGGACTGCAGGTAGATCTGACCATCGGTAATGGAAATGACGTTGGTCGGAATGTAGGCCGAGACGTCGCCGTCCTGGGTCTCGATGATCGGCAGTGCCGTCATGGAGCCGTAACCGTTCTTCTTGGACATCTTGACGGCACGCTCGAGCAGACGAGAGTGCAGGTAGAAGATGTCGCCAGGATAGGCCTCGCGTCCGGGCGGACGATGCAGCGTCAGCGACATCTGACGGTAGGCCACAGCCTGCTTGGACAGGTCGTCGTAGATGACGAGCACGTGGCCGCCGGGGTTGGTCTCGCTGGCGGGCTTGCCGTCCTCGCCATTGTACATGAAGAACTCGCCGATAGCGGCACCGGCCATAGGCGCGATGTACTGCATAGGGGCGGAATCGGCAGCGGTGGCCGAAACGATGATGGTGTAGTCGAGCGCACCGTGCTGAGCGAGGGTCTCGCGGATGTTGGCAACCGTGGAGGCCTTCTGGCCGATGGCGACATAGATGCAGACCATGCCCTTGCCGCGCTGGTTGAGGATAGCGTCGATGGCGATGGCGGTCTTACCGGTCTTACGGTCGCCGATGATGAGCTCACGCTGACCGCGGCCAATAGGCACCATGGAGTCGATAGCGAGCAGACCGGTCTGAACCGGCTCGCACACCGGGGTACGATCGATGACGCCGGGAGCCTTGAACTCGATGGGGCGACGGTGCGTGGCGACGATGTCGCCCAGGCCGTCGATGGGCTGGCCGAGCGGATTGACGACGCGGCCGAGCATGGCACGGCTCACGGGGATATCCATAATGCGGCCAGTGGTGCGGCACTCGTCGCCTTCCTTGATGGAGTCGACGGCACCGAACAGAACGGCGCCGACCTCGTCACGGTCAAGGTTCTGGGCAAGGCCGAAGACGGTCTCACCGGTATCGGAGCTCTTGAACTCCAGAAGCTCGCCTGCCATGGCGCTCTTGAGGCCGGAGACGCGCGCGATGCCGTCGCCTACCTCGTCGACCGTTGAAACCTCATGCGTATCGACCGTCGCGGAGAGGCTCGTGAGCTGCTCCTGCAGTTTCTTGGCGATATCCTGGGCATTGAGGGTTTCGGACATTAGGCTTCACCTCCGTACGAATTAGCAGAGTTTGCGAGGGTCTCCTGCGCGATGCGCAGCTGCGTCTTGACGGAAATGTCACGACGCTCGCCGCGGGCCTCGAGCACCAGGCCGCCCACGATAGACGGGTCAACCTGCTCGATAAGGAATACCTTGCGGCCGAAGTCCTGCTCGCATTTCTTAGTGATGGTTTGACGCAGCTCGTCGTCGAGCGGGATCGCCGTGGTGACGGTCACGCCCACTACATCCTCGTCTTCCTCGGCAACATACTTAAAGGCAGCTGCCACCTTGGGAAGAAGGTCGAGCTGGTCGCGCTTGGACATGGTGTCGAGCACGGCGATGATCTCGGGGCTGGCAGAAGCCAAGCGCTCGATCATCTCGAGGTCCTCGAACACATGGTTCTCGGCCTTAGCGGCTTCCAGAAGGGAGCGCGCGTAGGTCTCGAGCACCTTGTCCTGATAGCGGCTAGTCGGCATTCAGGCTACCTGCTTCCTGGATGTAGCGCTCGATGAGCTTCTTCTGCTCGGCATCGTCCTCGAGTGCCTCGCCCACGATCTTGGTGGCGACGGCAACGGACAGGTCGGCGATGGAGCTCGCGGCACCGGCGTAAATGGACTTGCGCTCGTCCTCGACGGTCGTATGGGCCTTGGCGATGATCTCCTCGGCCTCCTTGTGAGCAGCCTCGATGATACGGGCGCGCTCGGACTCGGCGTCCTTACGGGCCTCGAGAACGATGTCGGCAGCCTGACGACGGGCGTCGGTGACGATCGAGTCGGACTCAGCGCGCTTGGCGATAGCCTCCTGCTTGGTCTTCTCGGCCTCGTCGAGGCTCTCCTCGATCTTCTTGCCGCGCTCCTCCATGGTTTTCATGATGCCCGGCAGGGCGACCTTGGCCAGCACGATCCAGATAATCAGGAAGGCGATAAGCGCCGGGATGAACTCCGCCATCTTAGGGATGAGGATGTCCGCACCGGCAGCGCCGTCCTCGGCGAACGCGGAAACCGGCATGAGCAGCGCGGCCGCGGACGCGGAGAGTGCGATCGCGCTCTTCTGGGATGAAAGATTCATACTTGACGCTCCGTGCTATTTAACGATCA
>CABUDZ010000087.1 GCA_902490445.1 uncultured Collinsella sp. | reverse complement strand
CCAAGCTTGAGTCCCAACCACTGTCTGCCGAGGAACGCGCCGAGTTGGAAGAGCTCCGCGCCGAGAAAGCTCGTCGCGAGGCCCAGGAAGAGGCACGCCGCGAGCGTGAGGAGCTGGCCGCCCTGCGTGCCGAGCGCGAGAAGGCCGAGGAGGCCGCCGCGAACGTCGCCCCCGCGCCCAAGCCCGCCGCCGCGAAGCCCGCGCCCACCGCACCTAAACCTCAGCCTAAAAAGGTCGCTCGTTCCAAGTCCGTCGAGCCCAAGCCGAGCCGTGACGAGATGACCTTTGCCCAGCGCATGGTTACCTCCAAGGAGCCTACGGGCGAGAACGAGATCCCTGGCATGGCGCCGGCTCAAAAAATCATCATTGTCCTTGCCCTCATCGCGTTTGTCATCTTTATGGGCTACACGATCCTGACCAGCATGGGCCTGCTCTAGCCCATTCGCGCTGGGTGCCATGCCCGAACACTCTGCCCTTTTCCAACCCTCAACCTCTGCACAACGCATCCGAAAGGTCGCCCCATGGCTTTGACCGACATCTCGCATCCCACCGACATTGCAATGCTCACCGATCTGTACGAGCTCACTATGGCCCAGGGCCTGTGGGAGAGCGGCAAGGCCAATGAGCAGGGTTGTTTTACCGCGTTTTACCGCGACCATCCCTTTGGCAGCGCCTATGCCGTCATGTGCGGCACCGCCGAGCTGCCCGAGCTGGTCGAGAACCTGCGCTTTACGCCCGAGGATATCGACTACCTCGCCTCACTCCAGGCCCCGGCCGGCGGTGCGATGTTCAAGCCTGCATTCCTCGACTACCTGCGCGATTTTCGTGCACATGTAAACATCGACGCCGTCCCCGAGGGCGAGCTCGTCTTTCCGCGCGAACCCATGGTTCGCGTCACCGGTCCCGCGCTGGAGTGCCAGCTGCTCGAAACGGCGCTGCTCAACATCGTCGGCTTCCAGACGCTTGTCGCCACCAAGACGGCGCGCGTGGTGCTGGCGGCGGACGGCCGTCCCGTTGCCGAGTTTGGCCTGCGCCGCGCCCAGGGTCCCGATGGCGGGCTGGCCGTCGCGCGCGCGAGCTACGTTGCCGGCTGCTCCTCTACGTCCAATGTGCTCGCCGGCCGCCGCTACGGTATTCCCGTCTTTGGCACGCATGCGCACAGCTGGGTCATGAGCTTCGACTCCGAGCTCGAGGCCTTCCGCGCCTTTGCCAAGTCGAGCCCCAAGAATTGCACGCTGCTCATCGACACCTACGACGTACGCGAGGGTTGCGAGCATGCCATTACGGTTGCCAAGGAGATGGAGGCGGCGGGCGAGCGCCTGTCGGCTATTCGCATTGACTCGGGTGACCTTGCCAAGCTTTCCAAATATGTCCGCGGCCGTTTTGACGCCGAGGGCCTGCCCTATGTGGGGATCTCGGTCTCCAACGACCTGGACGAGTACACGATTCAGTCGCTGCTCGACCAGGGTGCGCCCATCGACAGCTTTGGCGTGGGCACCAAGCTCGCGACCTGCTACGATCAGCCGGCGCTGGGCGGCGTGTACAAGCTTTCCGCCCGTCGTGCGAGCGAGGCAGATCCGTGGACGCCGGTGGTGAAGCTCTCCGAGCAGCCCTACAAGCGCACGATCCCCGGCGTGCAGCGCGTGCGCCGCTATTACGACGGCTTTGGCGGCCCGATCTGCGACATGATCTATGACGAGGACCATCTGGCGGGGGAGGGCGCCGCGCGCGGCAACACCCTCGTGGCTGTAAACGATGCGGCGCTGGTGACCGATGTGTCCGAGCTTGAGTATCGTGAGCTGCTGGTGCCGATCGTGCGCAATGGCAGTGCGGTGGCTCCGCGCGAGAGCATCGAGGACGCGCGCGAGCGTTGTGCCTGGGCGCTCGATCATCTGGACGCCGCTTACAAGCGCTTCCTGTACCCGCAGACCTACGTGGTGGGCATGGAGCAGGGCCTGGCTCGGGTACGCGACGAGCTCGTGCGCAAGAACATGGCCGCGGCATCCGCCTTCCCCTGGGCAAAATGATCCGAAGGGGACGGAAAAAAATAGATCATTTTCTTGCTCGCCCGTTTGCTCGTTCGCTGAACAGTTGATTGGTTTGACGTATGACGACTTCTTATAAAACGATGGTGGTAAAGATCGGCTCGTCCACGGTGGTGGGTGCCGACGGCAAGGTCAACCGTGCGTTTATCGGCGGCCTTGCCGATCAGGCCGCGGCCCTGCGCAAGCTCGGCTGGCGCTTGGTCGTGGTGAGCTCGGGCGCTATCGCCTGTGGCTATCCCGTGCTGGGCTTCGACCGCAAGCCGGTCGGCGATCTGCCGAGCCTGCAGGCATGTGCTTCTGCCGGCCAGTGCATCATCTCGTCGGCCTACGACGAGGAGTTCCATGCGCGTGACCTGCTCACCTCGCTCGTGCTGCTCACGCGCCACGATACGGCCCGTCGCACGTCCTACCTGCACGCGCGCGACGCCCTGCTGCGCCTGGTGGAGCTGGGTGTGGTGCCGGTCGTCAACGAGAACGATACCGTCACCGTCGATGAGATCAAGTTTGGCGACAACGACACGCTGGCGGCGCTTGTGAGCTGCCTGGTTTCTGCCGATCTGTGCGTGACGCTTTCGGACATCGATGGCCTCTATACCGCCAATCCGCACGAGGACCCCACGGCCGAATTTGTCCCAGTCGTGCGCAAAATCGATGCCAAGATTATCGCCTCGGCGGGCGATTCTTCGACATCGGTGGGCACCGGCGGCATGATCACCAAGATTCGTGCGAGCCGCATTTTGATGACGGCTGGCATTCAGAGCGTGATTTGCTCGGGTGAGGAACCCGATGCGCTCGTGCGCCTGGCCCGTGGCGAGAGGGTGGGGACTCTGTTCGATCCGCCGGCGGAGCGCCTGGACATTGCGCCGCGCAAGCTGTGGATCGCGCTGGGTGACAAGGCACATGGCTCGGTAACGGTTGATGACGGTGCCGCGAGGGCGCTGGTCAGCCGTGGCTCGTCCTTGCTCGCGGTGGGTATTCGCCAGGTCGATGGAGATTTTGCCGAGGGCGATGTGCTCGATGTGTGCGATCCGAGCGGTATGGTCGTCGCCCGCGGTATCGCCGAGGCCGATTCGGACGTGCTGGAGCTTGCCGCCGGCCGCCGCCAGGACCAGATTGCCAGCAACCGCCTGCTGGCTGACCTGGCCGAGAAGCCCGCGATCCATCGAGACAATCTGATCGTCTTCGCCTAACCATTTGACGCTGCAAACGCCCCTAAGCGGCAATCTGACGTTCAATCGTCGGGCATGACCAGAAGGTCAATGCCCTCCTCTTTCACGTCACCTTGCTCGCTTGGGGGCGTTTTCGCTTTCCGTCCTCTTCCTGCAATGTTGCTGTTCTCGGCATTGGGGACGTTCCTTATGTGTCGGCAGTTGGGGACACTCCTTTGCTAGAAGATTCGGCGCAGGTCTCCGCGGTTGAGGGCTTCGTCGAAGAGGTGCTTGAACACCACGCTGCCGTGCAAGCCGTCGTGCTCGAACTCGTTGGTCACCCAGGCATGCGAGTTGCCCACGCGGCTGAGCGTATCGAGCTGCATGCCCGAGTCCACGTACATGTCATCGAAGTACACCGCGGCCTGCAGGGGCACCTCGTTGCACGCCAGGCGCTGCGGGTCGTAGATCTTGTCCCAGCTTGTGTCTTCCATAAGCAGATCCATCGCCGGCTTGAAGGGCTTAAGTTCGGGCATCTGCTCAAACATCCACGGGAACATGGCCTCGCCGGTAAACATGAGCGGTCGCGTGAGCGTGTCGAACTCGGCACGATGGGCCTTCTCTTCTGCCGCGGCCCAGCGAATGGGCATGGTGTCGCCGTCGGCGTAGATGAACTCCTGAAGCGTCCAGTACAGCGGATTCGTGCGCGTGTTGGTGCGCTCGAAGGCGCGCATCAAAAAGCTGTCGGATACCGAGGCGCCGCAGGCCAGCGTGCCGTCGCCGTCAACAAAAGCATGATCGATGATCCAATGCATGCGCTCAAAGCTCGGCTTCATGCCAAAGTCGCTGCCCATGAGCTGCAGGCGTTCGACCGTCATCGGCGAGCCGTCGGGTAGCACGGGCTTTTGCTCCTCGAGGGCATCTGCCAGGGCCGCCACGCGCTCGACGTCGGCGGGGTAGCGGTTGTAATACTGCTGCGTCTTGGCAGCCATGCGCGGGAAGGTGTGCGCGTAGACCTCGCTTGCGCTCGCCGGTACGTGGGGGATGCCGCCGCAGGTAAAGCTTGCCGCCACGCCCTCGGGGAAGAGCGACAGGTAGCTCAGCGTCAAAAAGCCGCCGTAGCTCTGCCCGAGCGTGACCCAGGGCCTGCCGCCAAAGCCCACCAGGCGCAGGTACTCAAAATCGCGCACGATGGAGCTGGCGAGGTGGCGCTTGAGGAAGTCCGCCTGCGAGCGGTCCGCATCGGCGCCGGCTGCCTCGGCACGCTCGCCCAGTGCGGCAATCGTGCGCCCGTCTACACAGCTGCTGCGTCCGGTGCCGCGCTGGTCGGGCAGGACGACGCGGAAGTGCTTGACGGCCTCCTCGATCCAGCCGTCGCTTGTGGGTGACAGCGGACGCGGGCTCTCGCCGCCGGGGCCGCCCTGCAAAAACAGGAGCAGTGGCAGATCGTCGTTGATGCGGTCGGGCGCGCAAACCACACGGTAGAAGAGCTTGATGCTCTCGGGCGCACCTGCGATGGGCGCCGGCATGGCGCCGCGGCGCATGGTGCTGCCGACGGCCAGGAGCATCGGCTCCAGGCCGCGCCAGTCGAGGGGGACGTCGATGCTGTGGTCCTCGACATACAGGCCGGGGACGTGGTACGAAGTGATGAGGGCCATGTGAGTCTTCCGTTCGTTGCGGTGTTTCGGGTTGACCAATTCTACCGCCGCGGGCGAGGCCATGCGCAAATCGGCTACCATGGTTGCAAACTTCTAGGAGAAAGGGCCGCCCATGTCGGTCGATATAGCCACGTATGTCCACGATCTTGCCGTTGCCGCTAAGGCAGCGTCGGCCTCGCTTGCCACGGCGAGCGACGAGCAGCGCCAGGAGGCCGTGCGCGCCATGGTCGCAGCACTGCGCAACGGTGTCGACTCCATCGTTGCCGCCAACGAGCTCGATATGTCCGCCGCGCGCGATGCGGGGACCTCGGCGGGGCTCCTCGACCGTCTGCTGCTGACGCCCGAGCGCGTTGAGGGTATGGCCGCCGGCCTGGAGAAGCTCGCCGAGCTGCCCGATCCTGTCGGCCGCGTGCTCGACCACCGCGTGCTCGCAAGCGGCGTGGACCTCACCCGCGTGAGCGTGCCGTTGGGCCTGGTCGCCATGGTGTACGAGGCGCGCCCCAACGTGACGGCCGACGCCGCGGGCATCTGCATCCGCACCGGCAACGCCTGCATTCTGCGCGGCGGCTCGCTGGCCTATCACTCGTGTGCCATGATTTCTGAGCTGCTGGCCGATGCGCTCGAGACCAAGGGCTTCCCGCGCGAGGCTATCTCGATGATCGAGTCCACCGACCGCGAGGCCACTGGCGAGCTCATGAAGCTCCGCGGCGTCGTCGATGTGCTCATTCCGCGTGGCGGTGCGGGCCTGATCCAGCGCTGCGTGCGCGAGTCGCTTGTGCCGGTGATCGAGACGGGCACGGGTAACTGCCACATCTACGTGCATGAATCCGCCGACTTCGATAAAGCGCTCAATATTATCGTTAATGCCAAGACCCAGCGTGTAGGCGTGTGCAATGCCGCCGAGTCGCTGCTGGTCGACCATGCTGTGGCCAATGTGTTTTTGCCTGCGGTCGTTGCCGTGCTGCACGACCACGGCGTGCTCATTCACGGCGACGAGGCCACGTGCGCCGCGTGCGCCGATGCCGGCTTTGTGGAGGGCGATGACTACGTCGCCGCGACTGAGGAGGACTGGGGTCGCGAGTACCTGGCGCTCGAGATGAGCGTGAAGGTCGTGGCAAACGAGGACGAGGCCATCGCACACATCAATCGCTACGGCACGATGCACTCCGAGGCCATCGTTGCCGAGGATACGGATGCTTGCGAGCGCTTCCTGGACGCGGTCGATGCCTCGGCCGTGTACGCCAACGCCAGCACGCGCTTTACCGACGGCGGCGAGTTTGGCCTGGGCGCCGAGATCGGCATCTCGACCCAAAAGCTCCACGCCCGTGGCCCCTTTGCCGCCGAGGCCCTCACCACCTACAAATACAAGCTCCGAGGCACCGGCCAGGTCCGCCCCTAAACCTACCAAAAAGGGACAGGTTTATTTTGGCAGGTTTTATCTGCGGTTTTGCCGGGCGACACGTTCGCCCGGCTTTTTTCTCCGCATAACTTTTTTGCCTTTCGGCTTGAGTCGCGGCGATATACGATAGTGACACCGTGTCCTAACATCGACTCACCTGGAGGTATTGCCATGTCCCAGACGCTTTCCGCCGGAATCACCCGCGACCGCGCGTTTGAACTGCTTAACGAGCACAACAAAGACCCGTTCCACATCACCCATGGCGAGACGGTCGAGGGCACCATGCGCTACTTTGCGCGCGAGTTCGACCCCGAGAACGAGGAGTTTTGGGGCATCGTCGGCCTGCTGCACGACTTGGATTGGGAGGAGCATGAGGACGACCCCATGAACCACACCATCTATACTGCCGAGATTCTTAAGGGTGAAGGTGCGTCTCCCGAGCTCATTCGCGCCATCCAGACGCACACGTCGGACTTCAACACCTCGCTGCCCAAACCCGAGCTGCAGATGGAAAAGATCCTGTTTGCCTGCGATGAGCTCACCGGCCTGATTGGCGCCGCCGTCATCATGCGCCCGAGCAAGAGCGTTATGGACTTTACGACCAAGTCGCTCAAGAAGAAGTTCAAGGACAAGCGCTTTGCCGCCGGCTGCTCGCGCGACGTGATTTCGCAGGGCGCCCTGATGCTCGGCTGGGAGCTCCCCGAGCTCTTTGACCGCACCATCGCGGCCATGCAGTCCTTCGCGCCCGACCGCGACACCTTCCAGGCCTAACCTGCCAAAAAGGGACAGGTTTATTTTGGTAGGTTTTATCTGGGAAAACGCTTCCGTTGGATGTTATTCAGCGGAAGCGTTTTCTGTTTGACATGGTGAAGCTGGCGAATGGCGGCGCCTCGCGGCAGACAGCTGCGCTTCGCCGTATCCGTAACTCGGCAAACGCGACGCTACGACGCGTTCTTGATAATCCATGTTCCCAGTCCGGTCAGCAGCTGAACCTGCTTAATCGTTAGCCCTTGTTTTCGAAGCGCGAGAATCGCCTCATTGCGAAGTGGCTTGGAGGCGGATTTGAGTTCCGTCGGAGCACATCCTGCGACACTCTGCACGATTGCCGTGCCAAATTCGCATAGATCTTCCTCGCGAACCTTGGCTGTTGCGCTGGGGCGATAGGGAAGCGACGGCGTACTTTCCATGAGCCGAAGGTATGAGCGAGGTGTTGGGAATATAACACCGACAACGCTGCCGGTAACATGCGGCCGTGACCTGGCACTCATGAGATACTCGCGATGGCTGCTCCAGGGATATTCGTCGTATGCTGCCAGTCCCGCTTTTTGTGGATTCAAATGAATGTATCGAATTGCCTCGAGTAAATATACTTCTGACTTAATGGGCGAATCCCAAAACCGCTCCTGAAACACGTGGCCGATATGCCCCGTCCGCGCATTGTACCTGCCCGCATACGATACGGCTATCGCATGCATCGCGTCGCTCTTGCGGTCGTCCGGATCGTCGATGAGCAGATGAATGTGGTTTCCCATAAGGCACCAAGCGATAAGCTCGATATTGTGTTTGGGGAGGATCGCATCGAGGATCTGAAGCATGGCGATTCGGTCCTCGGCATCGTCAAACAGCAATTGCCCTCCGTTTCCACGCAACGTGATGTGGAAATAACCGGTTGGTGACTTTGAACGAGGTTTTCTCGGCATGGCCCCTCCTTTAGCTTGGATGGGCTGAAGATTCCTCATTCGGGGGCTTCGGTTGTCGAGATTCAGTTCACCGACTATAGCTGCTACCTGCCGAAATATAATTGCGTTTTCAAATTGATGCTTTTTAATGGTAATTGAGTAAGACGGGCGCGCTTGTTGTGGATGCGGGCGTTGGTTACGTCGATCTGGACGGCCCTCGCGTGATGTCATCGCAAATGGGCTTCACGCATTTTTGCGGCGATAGAAAAATGGTCGGGCGCTCTTAAACAAAACGGAGCACCCGACCATTTACTGATTGTTTGTTGATGTTTGGCCAGATAGAACCTGCCAAAATAAACCTGTCCCTTTT